>VGFB01001201.1 GCA_016869015.1 Armatimonadota bacterium | reverse complement strand
GGGAGGAGTACGGCCACTTCGTCACCCGGGGTGATGACCTTGGCGTCCCGGTCGCGCACCATCTCACCGTTGCGCATGATGACGATGCTCTGCCAGACGCCGCCCTGCTTGTCGAAGAGCAGCCGCTGCGCCTTCTCACCGTACTGAGCAGCCAGCGTCCCCAGCAGCTCGACCGAGGAGACGGGCCCGTCCAGCGGGCACTCGACCAGCCGTTGGCCGTTCGCGGCTTCCCGGAGATTCGCGAAGAGCTTGACCCTGACCATGACTACCCCCTTGGCTTGTCGCGGGATCAACCCGACCGGATAGGCGCCGTCACTCGTGATTGTGAGGATGTGTCGTCGTCGCTCGAAGGGCCTGCCTCGACAACGACGGTGACGGAGCGGCGCTCCGTCCTACGACGGCGACGGCGATGGCGATGGTGACGGAGCGGCGCTCCGTCCTACGACGGCGATGGTGACGGTGACGGAGCAGCGCTCCGTCCTACGACGGCGACGGCGACGGTGACGGAGCAGCGCTCCGTCCTACGACGGCGACGGCGATGGTGACGGTGACGGATGGGCGTGCGGAACGGGCCGTCCACCAACGCAAACAGTCACGAGGGACGGCGCACTAAGCGGCCCTGCGGGCTGACGCGCTACGCGCGGACGGCAACGGCGACGGCGCGGTGGAGACCTCACCCCCGGCCCCTCTCCTGAAGGGAGAGGGGAGAACGGCGACGGCCGCCACACCGGGGCCACCACCAGCCAGGCCAGCAGGCGGGACGCCCTGCGGTCCCAGGTACGGGCAACAACCACGGCGCGTATGTTCTCCCATAGACGCACTAGGCCTCGTCCAGGACGAAGCACGGGCAGTTCTCGTCACACTTCCCGATGTCCTCGGGCGCGGTGAGCAGGCGGAGCTTCTTGACGGTGCTCACGAGCTCCTCGACGACGTAGTCGATCTCCGCCTCCGTGTTGTCCTTCCCGAGGGAAAAGCGGATGGCGCCATGGGCCGCCTTCTCGCTGAGGCCCATCGCCATCAGCACGTGAGAGGGAGCGATCTGCCCGGCGGCGCACGCCGAGCCCTGCGACACGCGGATGCCGCGCAGGTTCAGATTGAGCCCCAGCGCCATCCCGTCGCAGAACATGAAGGACAGGTTGACCGTGTGCGGGAGCGTGTGGTCCGGGTGACCGTTGAGCTTGATGGCCTCCAGTCGCTCGCGCACCTGCAGGAACCGCGCGCGCAGCCGCTGGAGGTGCTCGGTGGTCTGCGCCATCTCGGCCAGCGACAGCTCCAGCGCCCTGGCCAGACCGGCGGCCTGCGCGACCGCCTCCGTGCCGCTGCGCACGCCGTGCTCCTGCCCGCCGCCGTGGATCAGGGGTGTGAGCTCAACCCCCGCCCGCGCGACCAACGCTCCGACGCCCTTCGGCCCGTAGAGCTTGTGAGCCGAGAGGGAGAGCATGTCGCAGCGCAGGCCGTCCAGAGTCACCGGGAGCTTGCCGACGGCCTGGACGGCGTCGACGTGGAGCAGCACGCCGCGCTCCCGGCAGGCCTCGCCGATTGCGGCCGTCGGCTGGAGGGTCCCGACTTCGTTGTTGGCATGGACCAGCGAGACCAGGAGGGTGTCCTCGCGGATCGCGCCCGCGACTTGATCGGGGTCGAGCCGGCCCGCCGAGTCCACCGGCAAATACGTCACCTCCGCGCCCTGCGTCTGCAGCCACGCGCACGTCTTGAGGACCGCCGAGTGCTCGATGCTGGTCGTGATGAGGTGGCGTCGCGCGGCGCCGGAGGCAAAGTAGGCGCCCTTCAGCGCGAGGTTGATGGCTTCCGAGCCGCTGCCCGTAAAGGTGACGCCCGTGGGCTCGGCGCCCAGCGCATCGGCAACCAGTCGGCGGGCCTCGCCGAGCCGCTTGCGGGCCGGTCGCCCGACCGCATGCAGGCTGGAGGCGTTCCCCCACGCGCCACCGGCTCGGAGGCACTCCTCCATGGCCTCCAGGACCTCCGGACGGACCGGCGTGGTAGCGTTGTGGTCGAGGTAGACCTCCACGAGCGACGCCTCCTGGGAGTCCTGCTAGCCGGCCTTGCCCGTCGCCTTGTCCAGCAGCCA
>VGFB01001200.1 GCA_016869015.1 Armatimonadota bacterium | reverse complement strand
GCCTTGCCGACCACGACTGTCCGCCCGGCAACCTGCGCCACGACTCCGGCCCCGGTCCGCGTCTCGAAGGCCTCGGGGACAGCCGGCGGCACGCCGCCCTGTGACGCCAGCGACACCAGCAGCCGCCCCAGGGCGTGCTCCGAGGGCTGCTCCGCCGAAGCCGCCCACCGCAGCAGCTCCTCGGCAGAGACGCCGGCCACGGGCACGATCCGGGCGATCTGCGGAGTGCCGCGCGTCACCGTGCCCGTCTTGTCGAAGGCCACCGTGTCCGCGCCGGCCAGCGCCTCCAGCAGGCCTCCCCCTCGCAGCAGGACGCCATCCCGCGCGAGACGCCCAATGGCGGCGACGACGGCCGTCGGCGTGGCAAGAACCAGCGCACACGGACAAGCCACCACCAGCACCGCCACTGCCCGTACCGGCTCCCTCGTGAGCACCCACGTCGCCGCCGCCGCCGCCAGGACCACGGGCACAAACCACACGGCCCACCGGTCGGCCTGCCGTTGGGCCGCGCCCTTGCGCTCCCGCGCGTCCTGCACCAGTTGCGCGATTCGCGCCACCGTCGTGTCGCTGCCGACGCGCGTCGCTTCGATCTCCAGCGCCCCGGCCTCGTTCAGGGTCCCCGCGTGCACCTCAGCCCCGGGGCCCTTGGTCACCGCCAGGGGCTCCCCGGAGATCGTTGCCTCGTTCACCGATGAGCGGCCCGTCCGCACCACGCCATCCACCGGGATCCGCTCCCCCGGGCGGATCACCACCGTGTCCCCCGGGCGGACCTCCGCGGCCGGTACCTCCTCCTCCGTTCCGTTACGCCTCACGCGGGCGACGTCCGGGGCCAACTCCACGATCCGCCGGATCGAGCGCTCCGTCCGGTCGACCGCCGCCTCCTCCAGCGCCCCGCCGACCAGCATGATGAAGATGACCTCGGCCGCCGCGAAGTACTCACCGATGGCGAGGGCCGCGATCGCCGCGATGGCGACGGCAAGATCGGCCGAGACCCTCAGGCGAAGCAGTTCGCCCACCGCCGACCGGAAGATGCGATACCCGCCGATGAGCACGAGCACAGCCACGGGGTTCACGCCATACAGCGACGGGGCCAGGCCGGCCAGCTGCGTCCGATACAGCCATCCGAGCAGCACCAGAACGCCATACACGGCGATCTGCGCGAAGCCAAGCCACGCCGGGCGATGCTCGTGGGAATGGTCGTGACCAGCGGACACGGGCTTTACCTGAACCGCAACGAGGATGCCTCGCCGCTCTCGGCGGCGGGTCGGGTACCTTCACGGGTGAAGGTGGGATCACCTCCCGCGACGCGCGCCCACGGATGGCGTCTTCGCCGCTCCCCCGCCCTGGAAGGCCCTCAGGCCGTCCACAGCGAACTCGGCGCCGAGCCCAAGTCCCGCATCCCTCCTCCAAGGACCCCCAATGAGCCTCTGGACCCCTAACTTCGAACGCGTGCTGAAGGTCCTGCGTCGCGACGGTGTGCCGGATCGCGTGCCCTTCCTGGAGCTCTTCCACGATGCGGAGATCATCCAGAAGGCCATGGGCGAGCCCTTCCCGGCCGATCCCGGGGAGCTGCGGCAATACCAGATCCGCTTCATGAGCCGCTTCGGGTACGACTACGTGGTGGGCCGGTACCCGTACGGCTTCCCGGGCCGCGAGGCGCTGATCACGGAGGACACGGCGCTATACAAGCGCCCGCAGCGCGGCTGGCAGGACGAGCACAAGGGACCGATCATGAGTTGGGAGGAGTACGAGGCCTACCCGTGGCCCGATCCGTACGCGGTCGACTTCACGGAGCTCGAGGAGTACGGGAGGATCCTACCCGACGGCATGGGCTGCGTTACGGTCTGCCCCGGGGGGGTGCTCGAGAACCTCATCAGCCTGATGGGTTTCGAGAACCTGTGCCTGTGGGTGGTGGATGACCCCGATCTTCCGCAGGCGATCGTGGATCGGGTAGGCGAGTGCCTGGCGGGGCTGTACGAGCAGCTCTGCGACATGGAGTGGATCACCGCGCTCTGGCTGAACGACGACATGGGCTTCAAGACGCAGACCATGCTCTCGCCCCCCATGATGCGCCGGTACGTCTTCC
>VGFB01001199.1 GCA_016869015.1 Armatimonadota bacterium | reverse complement strand
TCCCCGTGCGTCAGATCTCGTCCAGTACCGGCAGGTCGATAGGGGCCCTTGCATCGATCGAGCGCCGCGCGCCGATGGCGATCGCCGCACTCTCAAAGCCGCTCCGCAGGCCCTGGAACGGCTCGCAGCCGTCACGCACAGCCCCGGCGAAGTCGGCCAGCAACTCCTCGTCGGCGCTACCGTGGCCGGTGTCCTCCGAGGGCTGCTCGCGGCGGTGCACGCGGGTCAGGCGCTCCGTCACCTCGATCCATGCCTCGTGGGTGTCGTGGTTGGCGTCGATGTCCAGCTGCGCGCGATCACCGTAGAGCGTGACATGCAGCCCGTAATGCGGCGCGAAGTGGATCTCCTGGTAGGCCGCCACGACCCCCGTGTCGTACTCGATGTTGACCAGACTCACGTCCTCCACATCGCAGGCCTCCGACCACACGCAGAAGTCCTCGTTGTGGTCGATCTCGATTCCCACCGGTTCCAGGCGCCCGACGGTCGAGCTGGCGTGCGGGCAGGTCTCGCGCTCCTCGCAGTCGCGGCAGTGCTTGTCGGCGGGCTGATCCCCGCCGAAGTGCAGCACCCGCCGGGGGCTCGCGCCCATGAACCCGTTCAGCAGGTCCAGGCTGTGGACGCCCTTCTGCAGGACCAGGCTCACCACCGCCTCTCGCGTGCGCGTGCGGGCGCGAGCGAAGAACTGCGCCCGGTCTCGACCGACGTGGTCGATCACGCTCCCCGCCAGCACGCGTCCGATCTCCCCCGAGGCCACGATCTCGGCCGCCCGCCGGTAGATCGGGTTGAACCGCAGCTCAAGGTACGCTCCGATCGGCAGCCCGGTCTGCTTCCGCAGATGGGCGATCTCGATGAGGTCCTCGAAGCTCTGCGCAAGAGGCTTCTCGACCAGCACCGGCTTCCCGTTCCGCAGCGCCTCGCGCGCATTCCCCGCATGGAAGCAGTCGCCCGTAGCGACCACCACCGCTTCGACGTCGGCGGCCTGCGCCATCTCTTCCCCCGCCCGGTACAGCGCGGCGCCGGGGAACTTCTCCCGCGCGATCCCCCGCATGTCCTCACGCAGGTCGGCCATCGCGACCAGCTCGGTCTCGGCGCACTGTCGCGCCAGATGCGATAGCCAGAACCCCCGAATCCCCAGGCCGACAACGCCGATGCGCACCGGCTCGCTCATGTCCGTGGCCGTTCCCTTCCGCGTGGTTCGTGTGTCTGGTGGTTCGCTGCTCTGACCGTCTACCCCGGCAGCGCCGGACGTTCGGGTTCGGGCCCGTAGGCCGCGAACCGGAACGAGTACAGGTCGGCGTCGCGCAGGACGAAACGCAGGCGGACCGGTTTCCCCTCCAGGGGACGCACGTCCCCGCCGGGGCCCTGCCATCGCACGACATGCTTCAGGCTGTCGCAGAAGATCGGCGAGCAGTCGGTGAGAGCATAGCCCTCAACGGGCCTACCCTCGGCGTCCTGGATCTCCACCTGGACGCCTCCGGCGCCGGAGGTCTCGAGGTTCAGGACGAGGTTCCCGCCCTCGAAGACCAGCGGCTTCGTCACGATCTCGCCCCCGGCGAGCGGCGCCTGCACGGAGACAAACCCGTCGATCCGCAGCGTGTACCGGCGGATCTCGGTCGAGATGCCCTCCCAGTAGCCGTCGGTCACGTAGAAGGACAGCTCCGGGGGCGCATCTTCGGTGGCCGAGGGCGTCTCGACCAGGCCCCAGAAGGGGTAGTTGTCGCCGTAGACCCAGCTCTCGCGCAGGCGTGGGCCGGGCCGGATGAAGGCCTCGGGCCAGCGGCGGAAGGTCAGCCCGTCGCGGCTGGACATGAAGAGGCAGTCGGTGATCGCGGTCCCGTAACGCGGGGCGGCCGTCGCCCGCGCGAGGCGCTCCTCCAGCCCGGGCAGGTCGAGCAGCGGCCCGTCCCAGTCTCGCTCGGTGTAGCGCGCCGGGAAGCCCAGGAAGAGGTGGGGCGCGCGGTAGTAGGGCGCGATGGCGTTCGTGTAGAGGTGTTCCGTCGGTGCTCCGGGGTAGCTCAACCACTCCGGCTTCGGGAAGCGGCGGATGTCCGGCGAGGTCGCGGTCAGGATGTCGCGGACGCCGTTCC
>VGFB01001198.1 GCA_016869015.1 Armatimonadota bacterium | reverse complement strand
GTAAACGTGATCACCAATCGAACCGCCATTCCATCCTCCTCAAAAGTCTGCTCTGGCCGGTCTCCGACCGAGCCAGGGATTTGCCGATTTGCCGATTTGCTGACTTGCCGACCTACTGATTGAACCACAACTCGTACTCATCCTCCCCGTGCCGGATCACCAGCTCGCCCGACCCGAACTCGGCGTGCGCCCACGCGCTATCCACCATCGGATAGCCGTGCAGTTGGATCGGTTGGGCGTTGATCGTCGGCTTCACAGCCCAGCCGGTGACGAACGTGCCGACCGATGGCGACGCATAGGTGATCACGCCATCCTGCGCGACGATCTCCGCCGCCTTCAACGCGTCCACGAACGCATCGAACGACCCCCAATCCGCCTCGCGGCCGCACTCGACCAGCCAGGTGTTTTCCCGCGCGGCGCATTGCAGCTCCCGACCGGCATATTGCCCCTCGTCGCCGACCGTGAAGCCGTTTTGCGAGTAGATGCCGACGTAGCCCCGGCCCACGCGCCCGAACGCCCACTTCCCGGCGAAGCGCACCTCGTCGAAGCGTTCTTGCTCGAAGAAGCAGTGGCTCATCCACGCCCGCCACGTCAAGCGCCAGGTGAGCGACATCACGTTGCGGTGCTGAATCACGCGCGGCAGGGTCGTGCTGCCCGACCAATAGTCGGGGCGCAATCCGGAGCCTTCGCCGGAGGTGTGCGGACATGACCAGAAGATCACCACTTTGTTGCCGAGCGTCACCTGCGCGACGTGCGTCGAGGACTCGAACTCACCCTTGCGATGATCCTGCAAGCCGGAGAGCATGAAGTCAGGCGTGCGGTAGACGACGAAATCGGCGTGTCGGGCGCTCGACCGGATGATGCCCTGGCGGATCTTCGACTCGACCACGGCCTGATCGTCGGTGGCGATGTCGGCCAAGATCTTCGGGAGCTGATAGAGGCTGCTGGCGACGGGTACCGGCCCCGTCCCGTCGCTACCGACGCTCATCGAGCCAACGCCGAAGAGCAGCCAGCCCGTTGGCGACGTCCCCTCGAAGTCGGGGTACTTCACATAGATGCCGTAGGAGCGGCCATGCGTCGTGCCCAGGACGCCGTTCAGGCTGTCGGCCGCCATGTTGAAGAACATCAGATCGAGCACCGCGCCGGCCATCTGGCGTAGCTTGTGCTGCCCTTCATGGCTGGCGAAGTCGTACACGTTGATCAGCGGGCAGATGCAAATTGGGTAGTACGAGTTCGAGTGCCACTCGTCGAACCCGAAGCGGCCGCGCTGGCGCAGCCATTCTGTGATGTAAACATAGCCCTTCTGCGAGTGGAACAGCCCGTTTTGCCGGCTGTTGGTGAACTCCTCGGTCGGGAAGAGCAGCCCGGCCAGCCACTCGGCCACGTGGAACAGGAAGCGATGGTTCTCCGACCCCATGTACATCACGGTGTCGCCCGGCTCGTCCACCCAATACTTGAAGCCGAGCACCGTGTCCTTCATCATGGCATGAATCTGTGGGCTGAGCTTCGGCGCGCCACTGTCGCGTTCCCACATCATCAGCCGCAGCACGCCCTGGATCACGAAGTCGGCGCAGTCCTTGCGCGCGGCGATGAAGCGACACGTGTCACGGATGACGCTCTCGTCAACCTGGTCATAGCGGCCCAGCGCATAGCGCGCCACTTCACGCCAGATATCGGGCCGCGCTTCTTTGCGGCGGAAGCCCGCGTAGTGCTCCAAGGCCATCTGCCGGCGCTCGGCCATGCGCTCGATGCCGGGCATGGCGGGGACGGGCGTCACTTTGTGGATGGCGTAGGAGGTGGAGGTTAAGGCTGAGGTTAAGGTTAAGGTTGAGGCAGGGCCGGGGATAGCCCAGTCACACTCGATGCGGTAGCGGCCGTCGGGCAGGGCCGCGCCGGGGCCGAAGGAGACCATCCCGGCCGCGCTGGGCTTGACTTCCGCCGCCACCTCCCCGGAATCGGTCACCAGCCGCGCGATGAACGGGACTGCCCCATCGGGCGCGACGCCCAGGCGGAAGCCGATCTCGTGCTCGCCGTAGAACACGTCGCGCGCCAGGCGGATGCTCGACGCCTGGGCTTCGACCGCGTCG
>VGFB01001197.1 GCA_016869015.1 Armatimonadota bacterium | reverse complement strand
ATCCGGGGCGCGCAAATGGGGTGATCCGTAGTGCCGAGCACGGTCACGAAGGCGGACTTGGCGGATACTGTCGTCACCAAGGTCGGCGGGCTCACGAAGCGCACTGCAGCGGAGGTGATCGAGGCTACGCTCGACGCCATCACCAACGCGTTGTGCGACGGAGCCAAGGTTCAGATCACCGGGTTCGGCACCTTCGAGGTCCGCGAGCGCAAGGCGCGGATGGGCCGCAATCCCGCCAGACCCGGCGAGACGATCCACATCCCCGCCCAGAAGGCGCCGGTGTTCAAGGCCGGGAAGCGCCTTAAGGACGCCGTGAAGTAGGCGGTCCGGACGGCCGGGACAGGCTGACGGTCACAGTCGGTCGCCTCCCGGGGCCCGCCTGCGGGTGAAAGGTCGGGGCGTGGCGCAGTTTGGTTAGCGCGTTAGACTGGGGGTCTAAAGGCCGCCGGTTCGAGTCCGGCCGCCCCGACCACTCCCCCACCAACAGCCGCTCAGCGTACTGCGCCGCCGGCCGCCCCACGTTGAGGCCGGCGGCGTGTGTTACGGCGGGTCTCGGATCTCAGAGACCCGAGACCTGGAGGCACCCATGGCGGATCCGTTCGATCCCGAGGCTCACGCCGACCGTGTCGCCGAGTTGTACGTCCGGCACCTGAACCCGGGCTGGGCGACGGTGATCAAGTTCATGGGCTATGGCGTGGTCGAGGTCGAAGCCGAGGGCTGCTGGATCACGGACTCCGCCGGTGACCGGTGGCTCGACTGCCTCGGGGGACCGGGCGTGTTCACCATGGGGCACCGTCACCCGGAGGTGGTGGCGGCCGTCGAGCGGCAGCTCCACGCCATGCCCCTGTCGAGCCACCTGCTGCTGAACGAGAGGATGGCCGAGCTGGCGGCGGCGCTCGCCGAGCTCTGCCCGGGCAACCTGCAGCACGCCTTCATCTGTAACTCCGGCGCGGAGGCGGTCGAGGGCGCGCTGAAGATCGCCCGCGCCCACACGAGGCGCCCGAAGTTCGTCGGGGCGATCGGGGGCTTCCACGGCAAGACGTTCGGCGCCCTGTCGGCCTCCGGCCGCGAGCAGTACAAGACGGCGTTCCAGCCGCTGCTCCCCGGCTTCTCGCACGTCCCCTTCGGCGACGCCGACGCCCTGGCCTCTGCAGTCGACGACGAAACCGCGGCGGTCATCCTGGAGCCGATCCAGTGCGAGGCCGGGATCATCATCCCGCCCAATGACTACCTGCCCTCCGCCCGGGAGATCTGCGACCGGCACGGCGCCCTCCTGATCCTCGATGAGATCCAGAGCGGCCTCTGCCGAACCGGGAAGACCTTCGCCGCCGAATGGTGGGGCGTCACCCCCGACCTCCTGTGCCTGGGCAAGGCCCTGGGCGGCGGGGTCATGCCCATTGGCGCGTTCGTCGGTACGGACGAGGCCTGGGCCGTCTTCCAGGGCAACCCCCTGATCCACACCAGCACCTTCGGCGGCAACCCTCTCGCGTGCGCGGCGGCCTTGGCGGCGCTGAAGCTCGTTCGCGAGGGAGGGCTCTGCGAGGCGGCGCAAGCCCGTGGCGCTCAACTCCTGGCGGGCATGAAGGCCGTGGCCGCCGAGCATCCGGACCTCGTGCGGGACGTGCGTGGCAAGGGGCTGCTGGTGGGGCTGGAGTTCATCGACGCCGATGTGGGCGGGCTGGCCATCGCGGCCCTGGCTCAGCGACGCGTGCTGTGCGCCTACGGGCTCAATGACCCTCATACGCTGCGGTTTGAGCCCCCGGCCGTCATCACCGAAGCCGAGGTCGACCACGCCTGCACGATGGTGCGGGAGGCCGTTGGGCAGGCGAGGATGCTGATGGCTCTGGCGGATGCGTAACGCCGTCAGACATGCCGACCGCGCTTCGAGGCGCCGTCCGCGGCGCCCGCTGAGGGTAGCGCATGCTCCGTTCCAGGCTGACTGCCGCCTCACTCGCCGCCGTTCTGCTCGTCGCTGTGAGCGCCGGGGGCTGCCGCGACAAGGAGCCGCAGCAGGCTGCGGAGGCAACGGCTCCCCCCGAGACGGCGGCGCCGAAGACTCCAGAGCCGCGCAACATCCCCATCCTGTGC
>VGFB01001196.1 GCA_016869015.1 Armatimonadota bacterium | reverse complement strand
TCCGGGATCGAACTCCGGTCCGCCCGCCCCGAGCACTACCGCGCCATCTGGGAGGCTGAGCGCGAGGCCTTCTCAGGCAACTGGGGCTACACACCCTGGCCGGAAGAGAATTACCAGAGCTTCCTTGCCTATCCACACTACGACCCCGCCCTGTGGCGCATCGCCTGGGAGGGCGATCAGGTCGTCGGCATGGTCCTGAGTTTCATCAACGTCGAGGAGAACGCCGCCTTCGGTCGTCTGCGCGGGTACACCGAGGACATCGCCGTGCGCCGGCCGTGGCGCCGAAAAGGGATTGCATCGGCGCTGCTCGCCGATTCGCTTGGAGCCCTGCGGGATCGCGGCCTGTCGCAGGCGGCGCTGGGCGTGGATGCTGAGAACCCGCGTACGCTGGCCATCTACGAGGGCCTGGGCTTCAAGACGGCTTCAGAGTGGATCACCTTTCGCCGGCCGTGGCCAGACGAGCCCGGGGCGGGTGGTTCTGACGTCGAGAAGCGGGGCCAGCGTTGACACTCCAGCCGCGTTCACCGGCCGTGCGCGCCGTGGTGTGGGATCTGGGCGGCGTGATCCTGCGCACAATGGACTGGAGCCGGCGCAGCGCCTGGGAGGATCGCCTCGGCCTGCCCCGCATGCAGCTCACCCGCCTGGTGTTCGAGAGCGACGCCAGTCGGCTTGCGACCATCGGGCAGGCTTCCGACGATGATGTCTGGGCTTCGGTGGCGGCGGCGCTCAGCCTCGACCCTCCGACGGCGCAGCAGTTGCGCCACGACTACTTCGCCGACGATCGCATCGACGCCAGGCTGATGGATTTCATCCGTCAGCTGCGAAGCCGCGTCCGGGTCGGCATGATCACGAATGCCTGGCCGGGCATTCGCCGCGCCCTCGAGACCACCTTCGCCATCGCCGACGCCTTCGACCCACTGGTCGTCTCGGCCGAGGAGGGCATCGCCAAGCCGGATTCGCGCATCTACCAGGTGACGCTCGAGCGCATGGGGCTCGAGCCGGCACAGGCGGTCTTCGTCGACGACTTCGAGGCCAACGTAGCCGGGGCAAGGTGGGTTGGCATGCAGGCCGTTCACTTCACCTCGGCGCCGCAGGCCATGGCCGCCGTCCGCGCCCTGCTGGCCGCACCGGAGGCTGGGGAGTGAGTAGGCTGCAGCTAGCAGCTCGCAGCTAGCAGCGAGCAACTGGCAATCGGGAATCAGCGAATAGCTGTTAGCTGTCAGCTATCAGCTATCAGCTATCAGCTATCAGCGGTCAGCAACCGGCAAACGCCTCTGGCCTTTGGCCAGTGGCGTCCGATGTCGGGCGACTGGCTATGAGCTGACCGCTAGCTCCAGTTGGCTTTCAACGAACATCACTTGGCGGGCAGCGGTCGGCTGCCCAACTCTGGTCAGGCCGCGCGGATCACTCGCCGCGCTCATGTCGCGTCGGCGCTCCGGGCTTGAGGCTCAAGACGACGCACGTGGCCTGCAGCTTCAGCACCGGGCCGCGCGCTGGTCCGTCCGCCTCAGGGCTCGCACGCCACACCCAAGACGTACCTGCAGCCCTCGCCGGCACCGCCCTTCGCATTGCACGCGCAGGGTGCCATCCGATCGGCTTCGCACTTGAGTCGCGATGTGGGTCCCGGGTCACGCGCCGCCAGACTTGCCACGGCGCTCGCGCGGCGGGCGCCTCCATCACCTTCGAGAGCCTTACTCCGCCGCTTGCGAGAGGGTCCGGGGGACGTTAGGTCCCCCGACCCGCTCCCCCGTTGGGGGAGCGGGTCGGGGTGAGGGGGTATCCGCCACGCGCGCCTCCGCGCTCGCGCGGCGGGCGCCGCGCTGCATTGCAGGCGGCGGGTGCCATCCGATCGGCTTCGCACTTGACGCGCGATGTCGGTCTCGGGTCACGCGCCGCCAGACTCGCCACGGCGCTCGCGCGGCGGACGCGCTCATCATCTTCAAGCATCTTGCTCCGCCGCTTTCGAGGGGGTCCGGGGGACGTTAGGTCCCCCGGCTCCCGCTCCCCCGCCGGGGGAGCGGGTCGGGGCGAGGGGGTATCCGCCACGCGCGCCTCCGCGCTCGCGCGGCGGGCGCCGCGCTGCCTTGCAGC
>VGFB01001195.1 GCA_016869015.1 Armatimonadota bacterium | reverse complement strand
ACCCCAGGCCTTCTCCCCCGGGTGCTTCCGGAAGTCGCGCTGAATGACGCCGCGCCCGATAGCATCCGCGAACTGTGCGCCCTGGCTCTTCATCTCGGGCGTGAAGTCCAGCTCGCCCTCGATCCAGCGGCTGGCGCGGAGGCCCAGGTCGTCGGCGGCGCCGATCACGCACGCGCGCTCGAAGCCGGGCACGTGCTTCGTGAAGTAGTCGGTGACCTGGAAGGCCATGCGTCGCCCATCGCTGATGGCCTGCGTGGTCTCGCCGACGTCCAGGTCGTGGATCTCGCAGAACCCGGTGATGATGTGCACCACCCCCAGGTCCCGGATCGCGTGCATCTGGAGCGCCGGTACGTCGCTGCTGTGGACGCCCACACGCGCAGGGTACTCGCCCCTGGCGGCGCCCTGCATGATGAGTTCCATCTGAAACCCTCCGCCGTGGGGGAAGAGGAAGGTCCCGGTCGCGTCGTACTGGCGCCGCGCTTCCTCGAAGTCCCAGTCCACATCCATGTACGGCGGATACTGCCCCGGGTTGTCCGCGAAGTACTGCACGAAGCGGTCGACGTCCACGGTCCCGACGCGGAAGCAGTAGCTGTGCTTCGCCCAGCCCAGCTCCTCGACGGTGCGCAGAGGCGCTCCGGCGAGCGCCGCGACATCGGCATCGCCGGTGGCGTCGACGGTCACCTTGGCAAGCAGGGCCTCCCGTCCGGACTTGCTTTCGACGACAGCACCGTGCAGGCGGCCATCCTCGACGACGGCCGCGCAGGCGAGGGTGTCGAGTAGATAGCGGGCGCCGGACTCCTCCAGGAGCTCGGTCAGCGCGAGCTTCCCGCGCTCGAGGTCGTAGATGATGTGGCCCTTGTGGTCGCGCCACGCGGCTCCCGGCCCCCCGCAGCGGGCGAGGCGCTCCACGAACTCCAACGCGTTGCCGCGCACGACGAGCTCGCGGCTTGGGGTGTAGAGGCAGTTGAAGATCGAGCAGCACATCCCCGCCGTCGCGACGCCGCCGGGGAAGCCGTTGCGCTCGACCAGGAGCGTGCGGGCGCCGGCGCGGGCCGCCGCCACCGCGGCCGAAACGCCCGCAAGTCCGCCCCCCGCGACGAGCACGTCCACGTCCTCGCGAACGGGGATCTCTCGCGCGGGCTCGACGATCGTTCGCGACCGGCCGGAGCCTGAGGGCATGGCGGGCCTCCGCTTCGGACATGGGTGCGCTGAGCATACCCGAAGGCCGGCGGCGCCTCAAGCAGGAAGCAGGCGGGGGCGAGGTGAAGGTCACGGCGCCGGAGATGAGCCGACTGGAGGTGCAGGCGATGCCGGTGTTCCGGGCGGGAGCCAATCAGGCGCCGGAGTGGTGCGAGCTGGAGCAGTTCGACCTCGTGGAGCTTCAGGTCGGCCAGACACACGTTTTCCCCCGCTGCGGACAGCGGGAGAAGCTGATCGTGTGCAGGGGGCGCTGTCGAGTCGCCTGCGACCGGCAGGAAGTCGACGCGCGGGAGGGGGCGAACCTGGACCTCGAGGCGCCCTTCGCGCGGTTCGAGGTGCTGGTGGTGCACGAGCCCACGACGCTGATCCGCATGGCGGGACGGTGGGGCGCGGAGACCGGCGGCTCGGGGATCTTCGGCGGAGCCGAGGTCGAGGACTCGCGCGATGTCGGCGACCCGGTCGACTACGAGAAGCGCACGCCCTTCGACAACCACTACCACGACTACGACGAGTACTGGATTGTCTTCGAGGGACGCGGGCTGGCCGTCTCGGAGGGGCAAGCCTACGAGATCGGCGTGGGGGACTGCGTGGCGACAGGGATGGGCTTCCACCACGATCTGCCGCGGGTTCACGAGCCGCTGCGAGGGGTCTACTTCGAGACGACGCTGGAGGGGCGAAAGCGCCTCGGGCATCTGTGGAACCACACCCACGGCGAGGCGCAGCCGAAGGCGGAGCGGGTGTGAGAGGCTGGGCCTGATGACGGGCCTGGCATGTTCGTTGCAGGCGGATGGGATGCCGGTCGGAGGCGACTCCACCGTCAACACCGCGGTGGCTGGAGGGGTCAGCATGTCAAGTCCCGAGCGCGTGCTCTGCCCGAGCTGCGGGGCCGAGA
>VGFB01001194.1 GCA_016869015.1 Armatimonadota bacterium | reverse complement strand
CCCTGAACCTCCGGCCCCCGCTTCGGTTGCCCCTCACCCATCCTGCCGGGCTCGCACGCCGGCCTGCGCCTCCTCGGGCGTGACGACGCCGTCCCCGTCGGCGTCAAGGCGCTTGAACAGGTTCTCGCGAGGCAGCTCGTCGGGCGTCAGCTTTCCGTCGCCATTTGCGTCCCACTGCTTGAACTGCTGGCCGACGTTGCGCGCGCGTCCGCCCTGTCCCAGGGCCCGGGGTGGTGTCTGCCGCTTCCAGCGCGGCTCCTGGAGCTCGGCGCTCCAGGCCTCCCAGGTCGCGATCAGGGCGGCGACCTGCTCGGGCATCTGCGTCGCGAGGTCGTGCGCCTCCGCGATGTCCTCGGCGAGGTTGTAGAGCTCCCAGGTCGCGGCGCCCCGCCCCTTCAGCAGCTTCCAGTCGCCCTGCCGCAGCGCGCACTGCTCGCCGAAGCGCCAGTAGAGGTTGTCGTGGGGCGGAGCGGTCGTCTCACCGGTCAGCAGCGGCAGCAGGTTCACGCCGTCCAGCTTCCAGTCCGGCGACACCGTGCCCCCGACCGCTGCGACGACCGTCGGGAGGAGGTCCAGCGCGATCACTGGCTGGTCGATCACCTGCCCCGCCGGTACCCGGCCCTTCCACTGCACCATGAAGGGCACGCGGATCCCGCCCTCGTAGACGTCGCCCTTGTACCCGCGCAGGGGCAGGTTGCTGGACGTAGTCTGCAACGTCGGGCCGCCGTTGTCGCTGAGGAAGATCACGAGCGTGTTCTCCTCGAGCCCGCGCTCGCGGAGCTTCGCCAGGACCACGCCGACCGCGTCGTCCAGCGCCGAGAGCATCGCCGCATGAATGCGGCGCTTCTCATCGGCGATCCCGGCAAAGCGCGCGAGGTACTTCTCGGTCGCGTGGGGCGGGTTGTGCACGGCGTTGAAGGGCAAGTACAGGAAGAAGGGCTCCGTCGCATGTCGGTCGATGAAGGCCGCGGCCTCCTGGGCGAGCGCGTCGGTCAGGTACTCGGGCGGATCGAGCGTCTCCGTCCCACGCAGGATGGGGTTCTTCGGGTCCGACTGCCCGGGAATGTAGCTGTGCGCGCCCCCCAGGAAGCCGTAGAACTCATCGAAGCCGCGCCTCGTGGGCGTCGAGGCCTCCTGGTAGCCCAGATGCCACTTCCCGAACATGCCCGTCACGTAGCCCAGAGCCTTCAGGCGCTCGGGGAGGATCGTCTCGCCGGGGAGGAGTCCGAACTCCGCGTCGGCCTCGGTCGGTGGCCCGGGGTTGTGCTCATGCCCGAAACGCTGCTGATAGCGGCCGGTCATCAACCCGGCGCGGGTCGGGCTGCAGACCGGGCAGGAGACGTACCCGCTGGTGAAGCGCGCCCCGTTCTGGGCCAGGGAGTCGATGTTCGGGGTCGGGATGTCCGTGCAGCCCTGCACGCCGATCCCCGCGTAGCCGAGATCGTCGGCGAGGATGAGCACGACGTTCGGGCCCCGGGCGCGAGCATCGGCCTCTTGCGCCCGACAGCCGCGGGATAGCGCCAACGCCGCGGTCCCGCTCCCCAACAGCCCCAGGAAGTCGCGTCGATCGCAGCTGCGCCCGATCAGAGCCATTCACACAGCCTCCTTCTCCGGTAGTCTCACCCAACCGTAGTGTCCCGGAAGCCCCCCGCGGTTACCCCCAGCCGTTCTCTGCAACTCCGCCTCTCCGCAACTCCGGCCGTCACCTCAGCCCCATCGCCCGGAGGTTGCGGTAGCTGATCGCCAAGGCCTCGAAGGGGTCGAGGTCGTAGCTGAGGTCCTGCTCGACGAGGTAGTACTCGACGCCCACGGCTTCGCCCGCCGCGAGAATCGCCGGCCAGTTCAGGTTGCCCTCGCCCACCGGGGCGAAGCGCTGCTCCCGGCCGGGCGCCATCGTCATGTCCTTGCAGTGCAGCAGCGGCTGGCGCGGGCCGAGGTCTCGCACCCACTGCGCCGGATCGCCGCCGCCGGCGGTGATCCAGTACGTGTCGATCTCGGCCTTCAGCCTCTCCGGCGACGCCTGCTCGTAGAGCAGCGCCAGCCAGGTCTTCCCTCCGTAGCGGATCAACTCATGGTTGTGGTTGTGGTAGCTG
>VGFB01001193.1 GCA_016869015.1 Armatimonadota bacterium | reverse complement strand
CGAAGGGGTTCATGTAGGTCTGGTAGAGCGTCGGCAGCAGGGGGGAGCCGTTAAGGCCTACATAGCACTCGCCGCTCGCCAGCCCGCTGCTCTCAATCTCCCAGGTGAACTCCGCGTCGCAGACAGGTCGCTGCCCGGGGTCTCCGTCCCACACCGCGGCCCTGACCAGCACTGCGTGTCGCTCGTTCCAGAACTCACACCTCTGGGCGGCGTAGGCGCGGGCCTGCGCGTAGGCATCTGAGGCTGGCGTCGGCTCCACCGCCCGGTTCCCGCCCCGCCCATGCCAGGAGATCCTGTGGACGTGGAGCCGCGGCTCGAAGCGGACCTCCACGATGAGGTCCGCCGTTCGCCCTCCGAGTTCTGCGTCCGGGGCCGTGAGGTAGACGCCGATGGTACGCGGGTCCGAGACCCGCCCGTTGCTCTTGACCATGCGCGGCACCGTATCGGCAGGCAGACCCGCGGCCTCCAGGGCAGTCCTCAGGGCGAGGGCCTTCTCATCGTCGGTTGCCGCGCCAGGGAGCGGGACGGTCTGGCTGAGGCCCACGCCGACGGGCAGCGCCGCGGCTGCGACGGCGAGCGCCGTTGCTGCTCTCAGCGGCAAGCGTCGCTCAACCATGGCGCGCCGCCTCCCGCGGTTTCCCCGGCGGGGGCCGATCCGTCGGGGTCACTCCTCCAGGATGACGAGGTCGGGGTTCGCCTGGGGGAGGGGGCATTCCTGCAGCGTTGCCCGCGGGTACTCCGCCAGAGCCGTCCGCAAAGCCCCCACGAACGCCTCCGGCGGCGCGACGCGCAGACTCAGCACGAGTAGCGCGTCACGGGCTGCCGCGTCGAGGCCGGGAGGGCTTACGTGGATCAGATGCCGGCTTCGAAGCACGTGTCGGGGAGGGCGTGGTCGACGTAGATCAGGCTCCCGTCCGTGGCATCGACGGCGGCCCAGCGGATGATCGGCTCCGGGCCGCCCGGACCCACGAAGTACCGGATCTCCCAGGCCGGGTTCCGCTGCGGGCTTGCCGGGTGCGAGAGCACCGGCACGCCGTAGCTCAGGAGGAAGATCGCGCCCGGTTGCGCTGCCACGTGCGCCCGCACGGTCTCGACGGCGTCGAGAAGGTCCACCTTCATCTCGGCCAGGCTGCGCTCCGGCGCCCGCCGGGCCTCGTAGCGCGATACGTAGAGCGGAGGCGTAACGCCCGCGGGGGCGCCACGGGCCTCCACCTGGGCCCACGTGCCGGTCCGCACGAGGTGGTCGGTGTCGTGGTACCAGAGCCGCTGCGCCCAGTCGGCCCGCAGCCGCGTGCTCTCGCCGGCGAGCGGGGGCAGCCAGGGCTGGGGGTGCTGCTGGAGGAAGCCCCAGGCCAGTTGCCACAGTTGGAACGCCGGGCGCGGATCGGGACGGCCGAGGCCGGGCGGCTCGAGGCACTCCGCACGTCTCACGTAGTACGGAGCGCCGGCCTGAACCTCAAACTCCACTGTGTGCCCCGGCACGTCCTGCGTCACGGGCACCTCGACCGAAAACGTCGCCTGCGCTTCGCCGCCCCAGCCCTCGGTCCAGGCCACGCGCGGCCGGAGGGCATCCGCAGGAAGACCCAGGAACTCCGCCGCCGTCGCGACCGCCTGCCGGTCGTCGCGCGCCGCGCGCGGACCGGGGGCCGATGGCGCAGGACCTTCGGGGAGAGAGCCGCGGACCCTCTCAGCCGCGCCCACGACCCCGGGGTCGTCCCGGTACGTCTCCGGGTGTGTCAGGCGGCCCGTCACAGCATCTACGCAACACCCCGTCCGTCCCAGGTACCCGCCCTCCATCGTGTACCAGAGGACGAACCCCCATGTGGGGTTCGTCGCCTCATCGCGTTCGCGGGGGGGCTGGTGTGCGATCGCCTGCACGACTGCCGAGCCGACCTCGCTGGCCCGGCAGAACGCCTCCACTACCGGCAAGCAGCCCAGCGCTGGCATCATCTCCGCGGAGGACGCGGCGAAGGGGTTCATGTAGGTCTGGTAGAGCGTCGGCAGCAGGGGGGAGCCGTTAAGGCCTACATAGCACTCGCCGCTCGCCAGCCCGCTGCTCTCAATCTCCCAGGTGAACTCCGCGTCGCAGACAGG
>VGFB01001192.1 GCA_016869015.1 Armatimonadota bacterium | reverse complement strand
TGGGCGACCGACCGCGCGCGGCCCGCATCCACGGAGGCTGCGGAGGAGGCCCGGGCGCTGCGAAGCCGCCCCACCCCGGCGCAGACTCCACGGTGGCTTCGGGGACTGCGATCATCCAACGTCGGCGTGGGCCGACGGACCTGATCTGCGGAGAGACCGATCCGTGGCCGGCGACGACCAAGGGCGACTGGAGTTCCTCGAGATCGGCGACGAGCCGTTGCAGCAGGCGGCCGAGACGGCGCAGGTGCGCCGCGCGCTCGTGCCGGTATCGATCATCGGCAAGCCCGGCACCGGCGCCGGGGAGTTCAACTCGCCCCAGGGCATCGCCGTCGATAACTGGGGTAACCTCTACGTCGCCGACACCAACAACCACCGGGTCCAGAAGATCACCCCCTACGGCGACGTGTATCGCTACGAGTACTCCGGGCGAGACCCCGGCTACCTGCTGTACCCGAGCAGCGTGACCGTCGATCCTCTGCTGTACATGTACGTCCTGGACGCCGGGAACTGCCGGGTGCAGAAGTTCAACCCCACGTGGCGGTTCGAGTTCACCTTCGGCATGGAGGGCACGCAGGCGGGGTGCTTCCGCGCGCCGGAGTCGATCACCCGCGACTCGTTCAACAACATCTACGTCGCCGACTCCGGCAACAGCCGCATTCAGAAGTTCAATGCGGCCGGGCGCTTCCAGTTTCAGTTCCCCGGCATGCGCGGCGACGTCTCCGGCTTCCGGCCGGCGGCGGTAGGGATCGACCGCGAGTACAACTGCTACGTCGCCGATGCCGCCACCCACCGGGTCATCGTGTTCAACTCCCGTGGAGGAGCGATCGGGGCGTTCGGGGGCCCCGGCGCAGCGCCCGGGCAGCTCTCCGAACCCGTCTCCGTCGTCGTCGGTCCCGATGACACGGTCTTCGTGGCCGAGATCGGCAATGCCCGCGTGCAGGCCTTCAGCCCCCAGGGCGAGTGCCTGGCCGTCTTCGCGGGCACGCAGTCCTCGGGCGTCGAGGTCATTGAGCCCCGCGCCCTCGCCGTCGACCCCGACGGCAACCTCTACGTCGTGGACGCGAAGCTCCACCGCGTCACGAAGCTGGAGTGGCGGTAGGCTAAGACAGGCCCAGCAGCCTCCGCGCGTTCCCTCCCAGGATCTGCTGCTTGGCCGGGTTGGGGATGTCGGCGCGGGTGATCTTGTCGGTGCCGCACCAGGGCACGTCGAACGGGAAGCTCGTGCCCATCAGCAAGCGCTCCGCGCCGAACTGCCCGACGCAGGTCTTCACCGCTTCCAGGGGCGACTTCACCCACCCCAGCTCGGCGTGGGCGTTTGGCGCGTCTCCGACGGCCGAGAAGAACGCCGCGAGGTCCGGGTGGCTGCCGCCGCTCAGCACGATGGTGGCTTCGGGAAGGTCGCACGCGAGTTGCGCGACCTGCGCGGGGGGCGTAGGCGGGACCTTCATCCGCCAGTGGTGGAAGCGCTCATCCTCCAGCCGCACCGACACGCACGTGACCCAGCCCAGCTCTGCGGCGGCGCGCACGAGGGCCTGGGTCTCGCGGCTGCGGAGCGAGAAGCGCTGGTAGTTCGGGTACAGACGCAGCCCCTTCATGCCCAACTCCTCCGCGGACCGGCGCAGGTCCTCGCGCCAACCCGGGAAGCTGGGGTTCAGCACCGCGAAGGGGATGAAGAAGCGCGACGGCCCGCCCAGCTCCTCGACGAGCTGCTCGTTGCCGGCGTGCGGGTTCTTGTAGAGGACCGCCGGCAGCGAGCTGACCACGGCGCGGTCGATGCCCTCTCGACGCAGCGCCCTACGCGTGCCCTCCACGGTGCTGACCTCGAGGCGACGGAAGGCCCAGGGGCCGATGGTGCAGGAGAAGTCGATGATCACAGGCGCACGCTCCCTTCCAGAAGCCTCTGCGCATTTCCGCCGAGCAGCTTCGCCTTGTCCCGCGGTCTAAGAGGCGCTCGATCGACCTTCGCCAGCGTGTAGATGAGATCCGCCCCCGGCATGTCGGTGCCCCAGATGACCCGGTCCGCGCCCAGCTCGCGAATCGACATCTCCAACATCCCCGTGTGGGCCAGTGAGCCGCTGGTATCGACGTGCAGGTTCG
>VGFB01001191.1 GCA_016869015.1 Armatimonadota bacterium | reverse complement strand
CCGGCTCACCGGCTTGGGGTCATGCCGCGAGGGGGCGGTTGAGGCCGCGCGAGCGCTGGTCTGGGGGCAGTTGGCGTGCGGTGGCTGGGACTACCTGGTCGACTTCGACCCCGCGAGCCCCCGCAAGCCCTACTACCTGCGCGACAAGGCGGCGGGCATCGAGCCCGCGCCGCGCCAACGCTCGTGGGCCGTCTTCGACGACAACACCACCCAACACGCGCTGCGCCTGCTGATGGCGGTTGACCGGGAACTGCAGTCCGCGGACGAGGAGATCCACCAGGCAGCCCTGCGCGGGCTCCAGTGCGTGCTCGACGCGCAGTACCCCAACGGCGGCTGGCCGCAGGGCTGGCCGCTCTCGGAGGGAGCCGGGTATGCCCGTTTCATCACCTTCAACGACAACGCGATGAATGACTGCATCTCCGTGATGCTCGAGGCCTACACGACCTACAACGATGAGCGCTACCTCGACGCCGCGAAACGCGGCGGCGACTGCATCATCGCGTTGCAGCTCCCCGAGCCGCAGTCCGGCTGGGGCCAGCAGTACGATGCCGAGTTGAGGCCCGCTCCGGCCCGTTGGTTCGAGCCCGCGGCCTGCGAGGCGGCCGTCACCGTCGGCAACCTCCGCACGCTCATGGAACTCTTCCGCGCCACGCGCGACGCGAAGTACCTGGAACCGATCCCGGCCGCGATCCGCTGGCTCGACGCCTCGAAGCTGGAGAACGGCAAGTGGGCGCGCTTCTACGAGCCGGAAACGAACAAACCGCTGTACGTGAACATGGACCGGCAGGTCGTCTACGTGTATGATGACACCATCCGGCCGGGATACAGCTGGCAGGGCGAGTACGGCATCCCCGGGGCCGTCGCGGCGTATGAGGCTCTGATGCGGGATGTGGCGGACGGCACGGTCACCTGGACGATCCCGCCGCCCGAGAAGCAGCCGCTCACGAGGGAGCAGGCCCAGGCCACCCTTGACCGCCTCGCGCCCGAGGTCCGCAGGGCCTGCGATGCGTTGGACGCCGAGGGCAACTGGGTCCGTGAGGACGGGTGGTTCTACTGCGAGGACTTCATCCGGAACACGCGACTCCTCGCCCAGTACATCAACGCCGCAGCGATTGCGCAGCCGGCTGAGTAGGAGAGCGACTTCACATGGCAGGGATGACGCTGACCGAGAAGCTGTTGGCCCACGCGGCGGGGCGTGATGCCGTGCGGCCCGGGGATTTCGTCACCGCGAAGCTGAGTTGCGTGCTCGCGAACGACATCACGGCCCCCATCGCGATCCGCGAGTTCGCCAAGATGGGCGCCGCCCGTGTCTTCGACCGCGCGAAGGTCGCGCTCGTGGCGGATCACTCGACGCCCAACAAGGACATCGCCGCCGCCACGCAGACCAAGACGATGCGCGACTTCGCCCGCGACCAGGAGATCGTGCACTACTACGAGACCGAGGCGGGGATCGAGCACATCCTGCTCCCCGACAAGGGGATCGTGTTGCCGGGTGATTGCGTGATCGGCGCGGACTCCCACACGTGCACCTATGGCGCGATCACCGCCTTCAGCACGGGCGTCGGCTCAAGCGACTGTGCGGCGGGAATGGCGACGGGCGAGTGTTGGTTCCGGGTGCCCGAGACGCTCCGGTTCGTCTTCGAGGGCGAGCTTCGGCCTTGGGTCGGCGGCAAGGATCTGATCCTCTACACCATCGGGCAGATCGGCGTTGACGGCGCGCTGTACCGAGCGATGGAGTTCGCCGGTAGTGCCATCCACGCGCTCGACATGGCCGGGCGCTTCACCATGTGCAACATGGCCATCGAGGCCGGCGGCAAGAACGGCGTCATGCCCTTCGATGAGAAGACGAAGGCCTACGTCGACACCCGGGCGACGCGCGAGTACACCGTGTTTGAGGCCGACGCCGACGCCGAGTACGCCGAGGTCCATGAGTGGGACGCGGCCGCCATCGAGCCACAGGTCTCGGCGCCCTTCCTGCCCAGCAACACGCGCGGGGTGAGCGAGTTCACGGATATCGCCATCGACCAGGCGGTTGTCGGCGCCTGCACGAATGGGCGCATCGAGGACCTCCGCGAGGCGGCGAAGGTGCTCAAGGGCC
>VGFB01001190.1 GCA_016869015.1 Armatimonadota bacterium | reverse complement strand
GTTGCGGAGTTGCGGAGAGGCGGAGTTGCGGAGACGGCGGAGGACGGCCGGAGTTGCGGAGTTGCGGAGACGGCGGACGACGGCGGAGACGGCGGAGGACGGCAACGGCATCCGGCGGGAGGCCTGCGCCACAGGGGTGTCGCATGATCGCTCTGGTCATTGCCCTCCAGGCTGCGGCAACGGGTCAGCAGACCCCGGCGCGCCTGTACGCCCACGAGGCGGTGACGGACCGTCACGGCGTGATCGCGCCGTGGTATCGCGGGCAGAACGGGCAGTGCGACTTCCGCGTGCGCATCGCGGCGGAGACACTGAAGCGCTACCCGTGGGTCGGGACGGACTCGGCGGTCGCGGCGGCCCCCCACTACGTGTTCAGCGGCGCGTGGCGGATCGCCGAGGACGGGACGATCAGCATCCCGCCGATCAGCGATTGGGACAACGGCGATCTCGGTCAGCGCGCGGCCTATCTCCTCTCCGGGCTGGTGGACTACTACCGCTACACGGGCGACCCGGCGGCCATCGCGCACCTCTCCCTGACCGCCGACACGCTGCTGGACCACATGCTGACCCCGCCCGATCATCCCTGGCCCGGGATCCTGGTGAGCGTGCCGGTGAAGGGGAAGCCTTACGGTCCCTCAGATCCGCACGGCTTCATCCAGCTGGACATCGTGGCCGAGGTCGGGATCGGGCTCGTGCGGGCGTACCAGCTGACCGGGAACGAACGCTACCTGAAGACCGCGAAACACTGGGCCGACCTCCTCGCCGACAAGCGGCGCCGCGAGGCGGGCGTGCCGCCGTGGAGCCGCTACGCCAACCCGGAGGACGCGCTCTGGGAGGACACGCAGACGGGCGGCGTGGTGTTCATCCTGGAGTTCCTGGAGGAGCTCATCCGTCTGGGATACACGGGCCGGGAGGGCGCGCTGATCGAGGCGCGCGAGGCCGGGCGCGAGTACCTCCGCGAGC
Source organism: Armatimonadota bacterium (assembly GCA_016869015.1). GTDB lineage: Bacteria > Armatimonadota > Zipacnadia > Zipacnadales > VGFC01 > VGFC01. Next base: position 1,139 of record VGFB01001190.1, on the reverse strand, counting down.
TGCTGGACCGGTGGACGGTCGACGAGACGTGGGGCCGCAACTACTGGGACTGGCAGAACTTCGTGCAGGCCGAGAACGTGACCGAGTTCGTCGCCCGTTACCTGATGAACCACCCGGACGCCTTCCCGAACTGGCGCCCGGACTGCCGGAACCTCCTGTCGCTGTTCCTCAACCGCACGAGCGTGGCGCCGGAGTCCGGGGGCGATGTGTACTGGGGCGCGTGGGCCTACCCCGAGTCCTCCGGCTGCTGCGGCCGATCGCTCTGGTACGGCCCGCTGGAGTTGGCGATGGTCTACGGCCAGTACGCCGCCCTCACGGGCGACGAGTGGGCGCGCGAGCACGCGCGGCGGCAGATGATCCTCGCCACCTACGACTGCCACCCGACCGGGGTCGTCGAGGACAACCTCGATGGGGGCGACATCGTGGCGGGGGCGTGGTTCAAGATCGCGCACCCGATGGCCCTGAAGCACTGCCTGGGGGCCATCGCGTGGCTGCCCGAGACCTTCGGGGCGCCGCGGGAGAACCACATCGTCCGGAGCACGTCGGTGGTGAGGCAGGTCGAGTACGGCGACGGGCGCATCGCGTTCGAGACCTTCGACGCCCGACCGCCATGTGAGACGGTCCTGCGGCTGGCGTTTCGTCCGACGGAAGTCCACGAAGGGCAGGCTGACCTCCGCCGCCTGCCGGGCGGCGACTGGCTGGTCACGGTTCGGCACGACGGGCAACGGCGAATCGTGATCGAGGGCGATGACCCGCAGCAGGAGACGCCGCTGCCCCTGGACAGCTCGACGGCCGGCGACGCGGTGGCACACGACTTCGTCGGCAACCAGGTGCGGGTGCTGGGGAGCGTGGGGCCGGACGGCGGGTTGGCCGAGGTGCACCTCGATGGCGAGCCGCAGCTCGCGCCGATCGACGGCTGGAGCCCGCAGGCGAGAGCGCGGCAGGTGCTGTACTACCGGAACGGGCTGCCGAACGGGCCGCACACGCTGAAGATCGTGGCGCGGGGCGAGGGCAACCCGGTCTCGGGGGGGCGACGCGTCACCCTCGAGGCGGTGCAGTGGTCGGAGGCCCGGGGGAGCCGGGGCTACGGCTCGGGCGGCGGGCCGACGGGAGCGCAGCGGGTGATCCTCGGCTACGCG
>VGFB01001189.1 GCA_016869015.1 Armatimonadota bacterium | reverse complement strand
ATCGTTCGCGCCGGCCCGGACGCCACCACCGCCCGATCAGGGCTCACACACCGCCCCGGTCAGCCAACGACCGAGGCTTCGTGAATGATCCGGGCTAGCGGAGTCGCGCCATGACTCCCTTCGCTCCGAGCCGGCTGACGCGCAACCTGCGCCTGCCGCCGATCTCACGTGCAGTGGTGCCTTCCAGTGCGCCGGGATGGCCGACGACTTCCGCTGCTTCGATGGCGGCAACCAGATGTTCAGTTGCCCCAATCCCTTCGGGGGATGCATACCGTCTGCGAGCGGCAGTTCGTCTGCGAGTCGGCCGACGACTTCGGCTGCGGCATCGGCGGGCAGCTCTTCCAGTGCACCGGACGCTTTGGGGGGTGCCATCCCGGCAGCGGCGGCCACTTCTCCTGCCCTCTCGGGAACGGGCAGTTCGAGTGTCTCCCGGATGGGCAGCAGACACCCTTCGAGTGTGCCGCAGGAGACCACCAGTGCGAGACCGACGGGCGGCAATTCAGCCAGACGCTGGGGTGACGGATCGACGCAGGCAGAAGGCCCGAGGAAGGCGGAGGCCCTGGCTGGGCCTTCCCCTCCTGCTGGCAACCGCATGCGTTGAGCCGGGCGCCGCCGAGGTGGAGCATTACGGCGTGGGTTCCGGTGGGATGCGGGCGTTCGAGACTCCGGCGCCGATCCCGGCGCTGCCGGAGGACCGGACAGCCCTCCGCTGGCTGGCCTCCGACAGCGAGAGCGGCGGGGTCATTGGCGGCGGAGCGACCGGGAGCGCGCCCGGCGCCACCGTGGTGTGGCGCTTCGGGCCAGCGGCCGGACAGGTGGTTGAGATTGCGCTCCCGCGGGAGTCCGGGTTGCTTGTGACGGCTGCTGCCGACACGGGACGTGGGGTGGTCTTGGGTACTTCCAACGGGCTGCTGCGGGTCACAGGGGACGCGGCGGAGTGGTGGGACATGTTCCCTGGAGCGAAGTGCACCACGACGCTGACAGTGGAGCCGTCGCGCGTACGGGAGTACGTCGCTGCACTGGCCGTAGACGTTGAGGCCAACCTCTGGGCGGCCGGGAGTCGACGCCGCTCGATAGGCTACGACGGGTTCAGCGGGTTCACCGTGCTCCCGACTGATCCAGCCCGCTGGATCACCGAACTGCTCAGCAAGCGCTTCGACCGGCCGTACCCGCGACTCCTGCGGTGGCGCGCCCCCTTCCGCGCGATGGCCGGGGATGCGGCCGGCCCCGGCGTCTGGGTCTACGGTGTCCGAGGAGATGGGCGACCTGACCTCATGCACGTGGACCCCGCGATGGCTACCGTGATCCCCAAGGCGGACCCCGACTCCAGCGTGCCCGCGGGCACGGCAGTGCCCTCCCTGGCCGATCCGTCCATTACCGCCGACCGACAGGGCCGCGTATGGCTGGCGGGAGATGGGTTCCAGGGGGCACGGCTCTACCGATTCGAGGGCGGGGCCTTCGATGACGTGACGCCACCCGCGGCGCTTCTCGAAGGTCGCCGGTTCTCCCAGCTCGTAGTCGGGCCCGGCGGCGAGCTGTACGCCGCAACCGACGGCGTCGGCGTTCTCCTGCTGACCGACGGCACCTGGGCGCCGCATCCGATCAAGGAGTCGCTACCCACCGTCGAGGGCACAGAGCTCAAGCCGGTCAGCTGCATGGCCATCGACCGCAACTCGGGCTACCTCTGGGTCGGCACGGACAACAACGTCCTCTGCTGGACGCCCGACTGACCCCCACGGAACCACGCGATGCGCCTCTCTTCCTTGCCATCTGCCGGGCTGCTGGGATGCCCCGACGCCGACGTGGAGGCGGTGGCGGCACGGGTGGCGGGGAAGGTGGCGGCCCGGTACTCGCCGCCGTTGGCGCACTGCGATCTGTTCGTGACCGAGGACTGCAATCACCGCTGCGGGTACTGCTTCGTGAAGGGGAAGAACCCCCGGCGCATGACCGAGGCTGTGGCGCGCGATGCCGTGGACTGGCTGATTCGGGCCTCGGGGAGGATGGCGTGGGTGTCGATCCTGTTCTTCGGCGGCGAGCCGCTGCTGGAGTTCGACCTGATCCGCTTTGTGGTGGGCTACTCGCGCGACCGGGCGCAGGCCGC
>VGFB01001188.1 GCA_016869015.1 Armatimonadota bacterium | reverse complement strand
CTTTTTGCCTGCCTGCCGAAGGCGATCCCGCCCGTTTCGACACAGCCGGTGAAAATCGCCGTCGTTCTGGGTGCGGGGGTGTCCCGGGGATTTGCGCACGTCGGGGTCCTCAAGATTCTCGAAACCCAGAAGGTGCCGATCCACCTCATCGTCGGCACGAGCGTGGGGAGCTTCGTCGGGAGTATCTACTGCTCGGGCATCGACGCCTTCCATGTCCAGAAGATGGCTTTAGCCCTGCAGAAGGAAGATGTGTTTGACCTGACCATTCCCGATAACGGCTTCGTCCGGGGTGAGAAACTGGAGAATTACGTCAATAAGTCGGTGCGGAACGCGGCGATCGAACAGTTGAAGATCCCCTTCAGGGCCGTGGCCACGAACATCCAGTCCGGCGAGGAGGTCGTTTTCGGGATGGGCAATACCGGCATGGCGGTCCGGGCAAGCTGTTCCATCCCGGGGGTCTTCCAGCCGGTCCGGATCGGGGATACATCCTATGTGGACGGCGGCGTGGTGAGTCCCGTTCCCGTCGATGCCGCCAGAAAGGCAGGCGCCGATGTCGTGATCGCCGTCGACCTGTCCGCCGGCGCGGCCAGGTCCATTCCCCAGGGGATCATTGAGACGATACTCCAGTCGGTAGACATCATGTACGCGAAAATCGCGGAAGTGCAGGTTAGAAATGCCGACGTGGTGATTCGGCCCCGGGTCGGCCACATCAGGTCAAGCGATTTCAACAGGCGGCACGAAGCGATCCTCGAAGGGGAAAAAGCGGCCGCCGAGGCCATGGGACAGATACAGCAGATCCTCGGCAGGCTGCGTCAGGAAGGCCGCCTTCCTTAGCGCGGAAGGTGACGGTGCGGGGATATGGGGGAGTCCATCATTCGGACCTATGACCTCTGGAAGCGCTACGAAATTCAGGGGCACAACGATGCGGCGATACGCGGGGTCGACATGGATATCCGCAGGGGCCAAATCGTCGCCCTTTTCGGGAAAAGCGGGTCGGGCAAGACCACCTTCCTCAATCTCCTTGCGGGGCTGGACGTGCCCTCGACGGGCCGGATCGAGATCGACGGCCAGGACCTGGCCGGGCTCGGCGAAACAGGCAGAACCCGTCTTCGGCGCGACAAGCTGGGATTCGTCTTCCAGTTCTTCAATCTTCTGCCGACGCTGACCGCGTTGGAGAATGTCTTTCTCGCCCTCGAATTGACCGGCGGCGCCGATGCGAAACCCGCCGTCGAAGCGCTGGCTCGGGTGGGCCTCCAGGGCAAAGAGCATCGCTATCCCCACGAACTCTCCGGCGGGGAGCAGCAGCGGGTGGCCATTGCACGGGCGCTCGTCAAAGGTCCCCCCATCATCCTTGCCGATGAGCCGACGGGCAACCTGGACTCCGCGACGGGGGCCCAGATTCTCGCCCTACTGGTGGAGAGGTGTCGCGCCGCCGGCGCCACCCTGATCATGGTAAGTCACGCCCTCAATACCTGCGACTACGCCGACCGGATCCTGCGCATGACCGACGGCAGGTTCGTCGAGGTGAGTTCCTGCCGGGAGCTGACCCAGTGAAAAGCGTCATCCGGTCATTCCTGCGTTATCTTGTCCAACGCAGGAGCCTTAGCACGCTCCAGCTGCTGGGGATTGCCGTCGGTGTGGCCGCGGCGGTGGGCATGACGCTGGCCTCCCGGTCGGCGCTGCGCAGCCTGGAGGATGCCGTCGATTTTCTCCGTGGCGGGGCGACGCACACCCTGGAGCGCCTTGCCGGTCCGCTGGAGGAAGAGGTCCTGGCCCGGCTTCTGTCCGATCCGGCGGTGAGGAGCCTTGCCCCCGTCATTGACCGGCAGGTGCGGCTCGAGGGGGATGATAAGATCCGTCTCCTGGGCCTGGACCCTTTTCTTGACAGGGAGGTGCGGTCCATCACGGCCCGGATCGGCGAGCCCGAAAGCGACGATGCGAGGCAAAGGCTTCTGTCTGCCTTCCTGTTCGATCCCCAGGCGGTTCTGGTCGATGAGGGGACGGCCAAGCGCCTGGGTCTTGCCGCGGGCAGCACTCTCCCGACGTGGCAGGGGCCCCTGAAGGTGGTGACTGTCTTTCCCAACCCCACCGGGGAGCCCCTGATCGTC
>VGFB01001187.1 GCA_016869015.1 Armatimonadota bacterium | reverse complement strand
TCGCGCCGCCTGCAGGTCTTCATGCCACAGTCGGCCGAAGACGTTGACGGTCCCCTTCCCGGTGAGGATGCCGTTCAGGTGCAGCAGGAGCGTGGACTTGCCCGCGCCGTTTGGGCCGACCATCGCCACGCAACCGCCCTCGGGAACCGCCAGGGAGACCCCGCGGAGCCCGTGAGTGCCGTCGGGGTAGGTGTACGAGAGGCCCTCGATCTCGATGGCATTCATCGGATCGCCGCCGCGGCGCCGAACAGCCGGATGGCGCACAGCGCGGCGGCCACAAGCACGATGACCGCCGCGTCGTGGAGGCCAAACGGCCTCAGCGGCGCCGGCAGCCGCAGTCGCCCGTCATAGCCGCGCGCTACCATGGCGTGCCCCACGCGTTCCGCCCGTTCATAGCCCCGAATGAAGAGCGCACCCGTCATCGCCCCTACGGTGAGCGCCCGACGCACCAGCCTTGCGCGGGGGCCGCGCGCGTCCCGCGCCTGAGTCATGCGCCGAGCTTCGTCCCCCAGCAGGTAGACGTATCGCCACATGAAGCCGATCAGCATCACGAACAGCCGCGGCAGGCGCAACGCCTGCAGCGAGCGCAGGATCAGCGGGAACTCCCATAGCGCGATCGGCAGACTGAGCGCCACGATGCTCAGCGTCGCCTTGGCGACCACGGATCCCAGCAGCACCAGCAGGGGACCCGAAACCGAGAGCGCCGTGCCCGGCACGGGCACGCCGTCGTCGGGACCGGGGCGGACCAGGACGACCGACAGCGCCACACCCGCCACCAACGGGGCCGCGAGGCCAAGACGCCTCAGCAGCCACGCAGGCGAGACCCGGGACCAGACCACGGCGGCCATCGCCAGGGCTCCATAGGCCACGAAGCACGGCCACTCCTCGATGGGTGTGGCGGCCTGGACGGTCACGAACGTCAGGACACAGACCACGGCCACCCGCGGGTCGACGCGGTCGGCGGGCTCGCGCCGCCCGGCCTGCTCGGGACGATCACAGGGGGGGGTCATGGTCCTCCGAGCGCGCCGCCGCCCTGGCCAGCAGGTGGCCGATCGCCAGGGCCACGAGCGCGACCACGATGATCCCGGCCGCCGCCGCGATGAACACCCCCAGCCGCTCGTCTCGGGCTCCCGGCGTCTGGTAGTCGGGTAGGGGCGAGGGCTGTGCCCTCTCGGCCACGGGGACCGACTCGCGCTCGATGACGCTCTCGAGGCCGTCGGGCAGGGACGAGGCGAACGGCGACAGCAGGCCGGCGACCAACACGATTGCCGCCAGGGCCCAGACCCACCAGGGGATCCTCATCGCGCTTCCTCCGCTGCCCCGGGCTGAGGACCGCGCACTGCCGTCGCGGCCAAGCCCAGCACGTCGGGGCGAGCCTTGAGCACCACGCCCAGTGCCCCGACGGTGATGCCCCCTTCGAGCAGGCCGATCGGCACGTGCGCCACGACCAGCGCCCGGGCGGGGCCCGCCATGTCCGGCTGTCCGGTGAGCAGCAACTCAGCCCCGATCAGCGCGGCTCCGAGCACCACGGAGACCCAAGCCCCCACGAACCCGCCGACGAGGACCCCCGGCCGTCCGGGGAGGAGCGCTCGAAGGGCGCCGTGCACCACGAAGCCTCCCAGCGTCCCCGCGAGGCCCATGTTGACGATGTTGAGCCCCAGAGCCGTCCACCCGCCATCGGCGTGCATGAGGCATTGAACGCCGATGACCAGCGCCATCACGATCGTGGCCCGCCACGGGCCCAGGAGCGCCGCGGCAAGCAGGGCTCCCAGCAGGTGTCCTGAGACGCCCGCCCCGACGGGCACCTGGAACATCTGCCCCGCGAAAACGAAGGCGGCCATGACCCCCATGAGCGGGGCCTCCTCAGGCCTCAACCGGCGGCTCTCGCGCCGGACGGCATACCCGACCGCCGCCGCGGCCACCACGTCGGCCCCCAACCAGACCCGCGGGTCGTTGATCAGACCATCGGGGATGTGCACCGTCCCGCCTCCCTCAGTCGTGCAGCTGCCCCGTCGTCGCCGTGCAGACCAGCCGCCCGTGTTTCACTCCCGGGGCAGTGATGATCTCCTCCGCGAGCGCCCGCACCTTGGCCGTCCTCCCGCGCACCACG
>VGFB01001186.1 GCA_016869015.1 Armatimonadota bacterium | reverse complement strand
CCATCACCTGGCGGCGATGATCGGCGTTATCCATGTCGATGAAGTCGATGACGATGATCCCGCCGATGTCCCGCACCCGCACCTGGCTGACGATCTCATCGACCGCTTGCAGATTGGTCTGCAACACGGTGTCCGAGAGGCTGCCGGCCCCGGTGAACTTGCCCGAATTGACGTCAATGGCCGTCAGGGCCTCCGTGTGATCGATGTTGATGTGCCCGCCCCGCGGGAGCCAGACCCTCCGGCGCAGCGCGCGCTCGATCTGCTTGTCCAGCTCGTGTTGGCCGAACAGATGCCCCGGCCCCTCGAACAGCTCCAGCCGCTTGCTCAGCTTGGGCGCGATCTGCCCCACGAGGTCCACCACCTTCCGGTAGACCTCCGGGTCATCGACGACCAACCGGGCCACTTCCTCCGAGAAGACGTCGCGGATGATCTCGAAGACCAGGCTCAAGTCCTCGTGAAGCAGCGCGGGGGGCGGGGTTCGCTTGGCCCGGCGCTGGATCGACGACCAGAGCCGGGTCAGGAACTTCACATCCCGCTGCAGATCCGCTCGCTGTACCCCCTCCGCCCGCGTGCGGATGATGATCCCCATCCCGCTCGGGCGCGTCTTCTCCCCCAGCTCCCGCAGCCGCTGCCGTTCGGCCTCATCCTCGATCTTGCGGCTGACGCCCACCTTCTCGCCGCCCTGCACCATCAGGACCAGGTACCGTCCCGGCAGGCTGACGCGCCGGGTCGCCCGCGGGCCCTTGCTCCCGACCGACCCCTTGGTGACCTGCACCACGATCTCCTGGCCGTCCTGCAGCACCTCCTCGATCGGCGGGAACGACTCCATCTTCCGCCGCAGCATCTTCTTCGTGGGTTCCTCCAGCACGGCGTCGGAGACGTGCAGGAACACGTTCCGATCCAGCCCGCAATCCACGAAGGCGGCGTCCAGCCCGCTGACGACGTTCTCCACGGTGCCCTTGTAGACGTTCCCGAGGACATCCGCCTCACGCTCGATCTTCAGCTCCGCGAGCCGCCCGTCCTCGACGATCGCTACCCGCGTCTCCCGACGTCCGACGTGTACCAGGATCTCTTTGTGCATTCCACACCCTCTAGCGCTTGCCGGCTCCGAACTGCGACGCCCGGGGCCTCGGGCCCGTCAGGCGCTCCCGGTGAACCCGAACGAGGCTCGCGGGCGCCGCGCCGCGATCGGCGAGGGCCCGGTTCACTGCCCCGACCACCTCATCGGGTTTCACCATGTACTCGTCGGTGCAGGCCAGCTCAAGATGCAGGCTCGGGGGTTCCGGCGATACGCGCGCCGCGAGAACCCCGGAGCGAATGTCCACTGTCCGTTCCCCGCGCTTCGCCTCGCGGCGCACCTCGAGGCTGTCCACGGCCAGCACGTCGGCCAGGGCCTCCTCCAGCAGCCTGGCGCTCACGCCGCCGACCTCCACGACGTACTCGGCAACCGCCAGGTGCGCGAACGGAGACTTCGCGACGCGATCGAGAACCTGGACCTCCCGCAGAGCCAGGCCGGGGGGCAGCTGCGGGTTCAGCGCGCGGGCGAACTCCAACGACGAGCAGCGCGCATACAGGTCGATCGCGCACGGCTCGCCGTCGCCCGTTACGCCCAGGGGCAACGGGCGCGCGATGGTCATGCGCGGCCGCTGATGGTAGCCCTGGCTGTAGGCCACGGGAAGGCCGGCCCGTCGCAGCGCCCGCTGCAGCGCGCGGCTGATGTCCAGGTGCGCGAGGTACCGGGCCGCCTCCTCCTTCGCGAACGTGACGATCGCCTGGCAGATGGGCAGCCGCTGATCCGGCGGCTCGCCTGCCACCGGAATCGGCCCCGCTCCCCCGCCCAGGGGCAACCGGTACGGCCCCGCGTCGGCGCGGGTCCCGCACTCCTCCTCCAACCCGCAAGCCTCGCACCCCTCCGCGCGGCAGTCAGGCGTCGCCGCTGCCGCGGTCGCCCGTGCCAGCTCCCGCGCGCGGAAGGCGGGGGTCAGACCGGTATCGATGTGCGCCCAAGGGGCCTCCGTCGCCTCCCCAACGGGCCGCGCCAGCTCCGCATCCACGCTCGTCCCCAGGGCCTCGAAGGCCGCCTCCCAGCGCGCCGCGGAGAACCAGTCCTGCC
>VGFB01001185.1 GCA_016869015.1 Armatimonadota bacterium | reverse complement strand
TGCGAGTGCGAGTAGTCGGTCAGGCTGCGGACGATCCGTCGACCGATCTCCGTCGGTCGGTCCTCGGCCTGGAAGCCTCGGGCGCCCAGCTTCTCGATCACGCCGCGCTGGGCGTCCTCGAGCATCGTCAGGTACTCGCAGTCTTCCAGGCCGTCGCGCTGAGCCTCGTAGCGCAGCGAGGAGTTGGGCAGGTCCTGCCCCGGCCAGACCATCCACTCGTCGCCCGGCGCGAAGGTCGCGAAGGGGATGTTCCAGTGGTTCAGGCCCCAGTGGAGGTAGCCGGTGGCCCCGTACAGGTAGTTCATCCAGTGGATGATCCGCGGCTTGATCGTCTCCGTGTCGATCAGCCGGTTCGTGTACGCCCCCTGCGGCACCCAGGCCACGTAGAACCACAGTTCATACTCGCCCGCCTGCTGTCCCTTGCGGTAGCCCTCGTACCACTGGTCGAAGTGGTTGAGCTGCGGGACCCATAGCTCGCAGAAGCCTCGCAGGTCGGGCACCTGGATGGCGTCCATGCGCTTGAGTCGCGGGGCGGCCTGATGCACCCGCGCGGCCTGCGCCTTCCACGATTCCACGTTCGCGGGGATCGGCTCGTCGGCGACGTGCTGATAGGTGATGTCCAACCAGCCCTTCTCATCGAGGTGCTCCTCGAGCGCCTGCAGGAAGTCCTCGAGACGCACCGTCGTCTGGCCGCCGGTCGCGCGCACGGTGGCCGGGCGGTCCGCCAGCGCGAACTCCGGGCACTCCCACTCGCCCGTGGTCCTCCCGCCGAGGTGCCCCAGAGACAGCCGTCCCACGCCCTCCGCCAGGAACAGTTCGCACCAGCGGTCGAAGCGCGTCCAGTCGTAAGTCGGAGACCCGTCATCCTCGATGAAGATCCGGCAGAGCCCGGGGGAGACCGTGACGACGTTCTGGTGGTAGCGACGGAACAGGCGCGCGTACTCGCGCAGCATGGCCCACCACTCCGGGCTGTCTTCCTCGAGGCCGTAGTGCGTCCGGAACACATCGGTGCTGAACCAGTTCACGACCCATAGGCGGGGCTGGTCCGGGAAGTCGACCGGAAGCACCTCCAACCTGACCGGCACGCCGTCCAGCCCATCGGCAGCCTGCACGTAGACGTTGCCGACATACACCCCCGGCGCGGCGCCCGCCGGGACCGTGAACGTCAGGAAGATCGGCTGAGTCGTGCCCTCAGGCAGGTCGCGTGTCGCAGCATCGCTCAACTCGTCGGGGAAATCGGCCGGGACCTCGCGCACGAGCTCGTCGGCGGGCGTCGCCGTTGACTGCTTCTCGACGTGCACGTAACTCACGAACCGGGCCCCGAAGTTCGTCGCGGCCAGGACGGCCGTTCCGCCCTCCTGCTGGAGGTCCTCGAAGACCACGCGCACGTCCTCGACGGCCTCCCGAGACCGCACCACGATCTGGGCGCACTCGACCTCATTCCGCCCGGAAGCCAGATCGATGGTCCTCGGAGGCTGGGGCGGGGCTGCCTCGTCCTGGAAGATCTGCGCCGTGGGCGGAGCGGTCCACACCTCGAACGGGCTCTCCGCGGCGGGAGCCAGCACGAAGTCCGCGCGGATCCTGTCCGCTCCGACCAGCACGTCCCGGCAGGCTGAGCGGAAGCCGGGAGCCGACACGAACAGGCGCGCGGCGCCGGGCTCGCGTTCTCCCGTGGAGTCGAAGCGGAAGGCCCCGTCCGCGTCGGCCAGAGCGGCGCGTCGCCGCGCGTGCGGGAAGGCGAGCGTCAAAGCGGCTTCCGCGACGGGTCCTCCGTCGGCCGACATCACGGACCCCGAGAGCTCGCCCCGCACACCCGTGGCCTCCGCATCCGCCAGCGTCCTGGCGGTGACCGTCGCCAAGCGCTCCTCCTGCCCGGCGCATGCCGCCAGGACCTGCACGTCCGCGCCCGCCGGCAGGTCGCAGGCCACGACGAGGCCCTCGGGGCCGCATCTCCACCGGGCGCGCTTGCCTCCGCACTCGGTCCGCACGACGTAGCCCGTCGGCAGGTCGCCGCCCAGCGGCGGGCTCAGGCGGACTGCCAGCGCTCCGCCGGGGGCCAGCAGGGGCGTCACCTCCACGCGGGGCGCGCCGGCGTAGGTGGGGGTCATGGGCCGCG
>VGFB01001184.1 GCA_016869015.1 Armatimonadota bacterium | reverse complement strand
CACCAGCATATCTGCGCGGGGCCGGTGCCCAAGGAGCTGGGGCTGGAGAGGCACGGGTTGGAGTACCTGTGGCACGAGCCGCTGTGGTTCTTCCCCTACGACGACGGATCGAGCTGGCTGGTGTGGCGGGATGTGGAGCAGACCTGCGAGGAGCTGGCGCGCTGCGCGCCGGAGGAGGTCGAGGCGTACCGGAGGTGGCACGAGTTCTGGGAGCACGCGCTGCACCTGTTGGAGGCGTTCGATGTGGGGCCGCCGCCCACGATGGCGGACATGCTGGCGGCGACCGAGACCGCGGAGATGCAGGAGCTCTATCGGGCGTTGCTGACGCCGCCGGTCGTCTTCATCGATCGCTACTTCGCGGATGACCGACTGAAGGCGGCGATGGCGTGGTGGTCCGTTCAGACCGGCACGCCACCCACGCGACCAGGCTCAACGCTGGCGATGGCGCTGCAGTCGGGGAGCCACCTCTCAGGCGGGGCGCGGCCGAAGGGCGGCTCGGGGGCGCTCTCCCAGGCGCTGGCGAACGTGATCGAAGGCGCGGGCGGGCGGATCGTGCGGAACGCTCAGGTGAGCCGCGTCCACGTGAAGGGCGGGCGTGCGACGGGCGTGACGGTGGAGGGCGGTGAGAGCTTCGAGGCGGGCAAGCACGTCATCTCGGCCGTCGACGCGCGGCGTCTGTTCCTGAGCCTGATGGATGAGGGCGATGTGCCGGGCGGACTTATGCAGCGGGTGAGGCAGGTCTCGGTGACGAGCGCCTCGCTGTTCAAGGTCGATCTCGCGCTCAGCGAACGTCCCGTCTTCGAGCGGTACGGCGGTCGGCCCGAGCAGACGCTGGCCTCGCCGATCATCGCGCCCTCGCTGCAGTATGTGAGAGACGGGTGGCTGGACATCGAGGGCGGGCGGCCGTCGCGGGAGCCGGGCCTGTGGTGCGCGTGCTGCACGGCCTTGGACCCGAGCCTGGCGCCGGAGGGCAAGCACACGCTGTGGCTCTCGCAGTTCGCGCCGTACCGGCTGGCGGACGACAAGTCATGGGATGACATTCGCGAGCAGGTAGCGGACCAGGTGGTGGCGGCGTTCAGCCGGTACGCGCCCAACACGGCGGAGGCGGTACTGGGGCGGCTCATCACGACACCGCTGGACTGGGAGCGGCTGACCGATAACCCGAACGGCTGCGCGTGGCACGTTGACATGGAGATGCACCAGGCGTGGGGCTTCCGGCCTCTCCCCGAACTGTCGCGCTACCGAACGCCGATCCCGAACCTGTACCTGACCGGGAGCGGCTCGCACCCCGGCGGGGGGATCACCGGGCTGCCCGGACGGAATGCGGCGCTCGAGATCCTGAAGGACATGGGGCAGGGGGCTCCGAAGAAGGAGCTTGTGGAGCTGGTGAAGGGCTGGGCAGGGCTGTATCGGTCGTTCCGGCGGTTCCGCAGAATGACCGGCGGTTAGGCGGGAACGGCCTGAACCACGAGGACCGCCAAGAAGGCACGAAGAGGGCCCGGCGACGGCAAGGGCACGACTCCTGTGAGGGACCAGAACGATGATCGCAACGGCGGTTGCGGCATGGCTCGGAGTGAGCGCGGCATGGGCGCAGCCGGTAGAGGGGCTGGGAGTGCTGACGTTGGAGGGCGCGTTGCCAGGAGAGCTGGCGGCGCGGGAGCTGGCGGTGAGTCGCTTCGGGGCGCGGGAGATCGCACTCGATGGGGAGGGGAAGCTGGTGCTGCCGGAGGGCCTACGCGCCCTGTGGTGGCACAGCGAGCGACCCGGTATCCCGCCGGCCATGGATGCGGGCGCCGTGAAGCGGGCGCTGCTGGCGTGGCTCGAACAAGGGCGCGGGTTGTACCTCTCGGGCACGGCGCTGTTCTACGTGCAGTCGCTGAGCCTGGAACCGGCTACGCCGCGGATGGGCAATGGCGGCGTCGACACGTTCGTGGCGGGAGTGATGCCGAACCCGCCGGAGCACCCGGTCTACGAGGGCTTCCCGCCGGGGCAGCCCGTGCGGCTGGTGAGCGGGGGCTACCCGGCGTTCGCCGATTTCCACGGGAGTGACGGGCCGTTTGGGGGCAACGTCATCGGCAAGGCGCACCCCGATTCGGGCGAGAACCCGTTCTGCCAGTT
>VGFB01001183.1 GCA_016869015.1 Armatimonadota bacterium | reverse complement strand
CGTCGTCCTTGTCCAGGGCCAGCCGGCCGAACAGGTCCTCGTTGTTGCGCTTCAGCAAGTCCACGGCCACGTCCAGCCGCTCCTGGGCCCCGGCGTCGTAGGAGGGCATGCCCCCGACGTGGCAGTAGGTGTAGGCGGTGCCCCGGAAGATCGTGGCATGCATCTTCAGGCCGGCCTCGGTCTCGAAGGTGCAGGTGTCCTCATACTTCTCCTCGTAGGGGAGGCCCGCCCGGTCGATGAGGCTCTTGAGCTGCTTGAGTTGCGCCGCCTTGTCGCCGCCGGGGTACAGGCCCGGAGCGTCCTCCGGCGTCTCGCCCGTCTCCATGTACGCGTTCCAGCGCTGCACCTGGCTGGCGCCCACGTCCGCCAGTTCCCTCAGATGGGTCGGTGTCATGACAAACACGGGGGCGATGGCCTCCCAGTTGAACTGCCCCTTGCCCTCCTCGTTCTCCACGAAGGAGACATGTCCGATCGGGTCCTCGTAGATGAACCGCAGGGCCCGCAGCGCCCACTCGGAGACCTCCTCGGGGTCATCCCCTCGCAGGCCGTCGACCGGCGACCACACGCGGTAGAACTCGTCGAAGCGATGGGCCACCATCTTCACGCCGTTCGCGTAGTCCAGCGAGTACAGTCCGGGGGTTGGCTCGCCGAACTTCAGGCCGGCCGAGGCGAGCAGCTGCTTCAGCGGGTCGTCCGGGTCACCGGGCATGACGCGCTCCGGGTCGCCGGAAGGATCGCTGTCCAGCCACTCCCGAACGACGTTGGACGGAATGGCGAGCTTCGTGAGCATGTCGCCGCTGCCGCCGAAGCTGCGGGTGTGCACGCCAATGACCTCGCCCTGCGCGTTGACAACCGGCCCGCCGCTGTTTCCGCCCTCGGCCATGGCGTCGTGCTCGATGAACGGCCGCTCATCGAACGTGCGGTGGGCCGTCACGGTGCCGCTGCGCAGGGAGATCTCGCGCAGCCCGTGCGGGTGGCCGCAAGCGAACACCCTGGAGGTCTCGGTCGCCTGACCCGAATCGCCCAACTCGAGGAAGGTCGGCGTCGCCTTGTCGATCTTCAGCAACGCCAGGTCCTTCTCCGGGTGCTCGCGTACGATCTCCGCCGGCAGGCTCTCCTCCTCGGGGGTCCCCGAGTGCAGCACGACGTTGACGGTCAGCTTGTCGGCGACCAGCACGGGCTGGTCGGGGAGCTCGAACACGGGGGAGACCACGTGGGCGTTCGTCACCAGCTCGCCCTGATCGGAGATGAAGAAGCCGCTGCCGTGGCCCTCCACCGGCCCGGCGAGCGTCTCGGCGTTGACCTCGATCAGGACGACCGCGTCCTTGATCTTCTGCACCAGCTCGGACGGCAACTCGCCTTCCTTGGCGGACGCGCCCCCGCCCGTCCGCGTGCCGGCGATCTTGGGGCAACCGGTCAGCCCCAGCAGGGCGAGGCACAGTGCCACGAACGCGACGACGGTCCAGCCCCGAAAGCGCGACGGCAGCAGTCGTTCGATCGGCGCCATGGGAACGACCCCCTTCGACACGAGTATGCGGAGACGGTGGAGCCGGGCCCCACCATCGTGCGGTTCGCCCTGCGGGCCGCAAGCGCCTGCCTGACGCCTACCGGACCTCGATCTCGCTGATCCACATCAGGTCCGGACGCTCCCTCGACCCCTGCTGCGGAGGCTGGCAGAGCCGCAGCCGGCCCAGGGACGCTCCAGGCAGGTGGACGGTCAGCACGCCCCCCTCGCCGCGCTGGGCCTGTTGGCCAACAACAGGCGTCCAGGCGTCGCCGTCGGGGGCCTGGACCTCGATCTGCTGAGGCACGTGCAGCGTGCCGGCGTCGAGGGCGCCCCACAGCCGCACCTCACGGACCGGCGTGGGTCGCGGGAAGCGTAGCTCAATCCAGTGCAGGCCCCCGGTCTCAGCCGAGGCCCATGCGACGCGCGTCCAATGCGCGCCCTCGGGGTTTATCTTGCCGTCGGTCAGCGGCTGAGCGCTGTAGCCCTCGTAGTTGCTGTCTACGACAACCAGCGTCCCGGAGGGCACCGTGCCCGCCATCGCCTTGTACTGCACCGGGCCGGTCGTGACGCGGGGGCGGTCGAGGGCCACGAGCTCGGTCAGCCGCGAGGCGCGCT
>VGFB01001182.1 GCA_016869015.1 Armatimonadota bacterium | reverse complement strand
CCGGTCTCGGAGCCCGAACTTCGCCGCGGCCTGGCCCGTCATCTTGTGAACCGCTCCTCCCCAGTGCAACGTGCCAAGATCCCGCACATACCGCGCCAGGACGCGGGGGAAAGTGCCCCACGTTCGCGGGTGACAGATCCCCTCGCCGGGTCGGCGGACGCTTGAATCGGACCCGATCATCACCAGAGGATGAGCGACGATGGCGTCGACGTCGGCGTGGTCCATCGCGAAGTAGATCGCACTCGTCGAGCCGCCCAGGACCAGGCTCAGCACGGCGTCCTCCGGCGAGACGCCCATGACCCGCGCGGCATCGTCGAGTCGCTTGCCTGCCACGTCGGAGCGGCACGCAGCCGTGATCAGCACGTGGTCGGCCCCACCCACACGCTCCAGCCTTCCCGCGATGTGCTCGCGGTAGCGCCTCGCGTTGGCCGGATCCTCCAGCCGCGCCTTCAGCCCCGGGCTCTCAAACGCTTCGGGCGGCAGGCAGACGGCCAGCCCGGTCGCGGAGGCATCATACGGGTAGGCGTCCGCGTGGACCTGCAGACCCTCCGCCTGCGCGCGCTCCAGACGCTCCAGACGCTGCCGCCCCTGACCCCAGGCTGGGCGCTCCGCCGCCTTCAGGTGGGCCACCTGCACTGGAACGCCCGCCTCGCGCCCGATCTCGATCGCCTCGTCGAGCGCCGTCGGGCCGGTCTGCGCGTCCTCGCTGCGGATGTGGCTGGCGTACAAGCCCCCGAACGGCGCCACCTCCCGCGCCAACTCCACCAGTTCATCCGTCTCGGCATAGGCCCCCGGGACATACCCCAGCCCGGAGGAGAGCCCCAGCGCGCCCTGCTCCATTCCCGCGCGCACCAGCCCGCGCATCCGCTGCAGCTCGAGCTCGGCGGGCGGCTGCGCGCGCTGCTCCATCACGTGCTGCCGTACCGTGTTGTGCCCGATCAACAGCGCGTAGTTGACCGCCGCCCCTTGCTGGGCAACGGCGTCGTAGTGGGCCCCAATCTCAAGGGGGGAGTAGCCGCACATGCCCGTCACCAGGGCCGTCACGCCCTGGAGAATGGCGCTGGGCGCCGTCGGGGCGTGAAGGATGGCGCCGATGCCCTGGCCACACGCGTGGCTATGGGGGTCAACGAAGCCCGGCGTGACGAGGTGGCCCTCTGCCGCGATCACCTCGCGCGCCGGCCCTACATCCGCCGCGACCTCGGTGATCCGTCCCCCGTTGACCGCGACCTCACCCTCACCGGGCGGAGCGCCGGTGCCATCCACGACCTGCCCGCCGGTGATCTTCAGCTCGTGCACTGCGCTTCTCCGTGGGGCCGGGCCGGGTTCAGGGAGCTCCGGGCGGGGCAGCTTCTTCCTCGCCGCCCTCGGGCACCCGGCCGCACAGCACCCACTGGCCGCGCTCGCCCAGGACGTCGGCCGCAATGAAGCGCTCGTAGGGCGCCTTCAGCCCCCGTCGCGCGGCGGCGTACAGCTCCGCCCAGGGGGCAATGCCCTCCTGATCGGCAGCCCCGGTGATCATGGGGCTGAGCAGCAGGTAGCGCATCGGCCCGATGGCGGCCTCCATGCTGCGGAGGTCATCGGCGGTCTGCGGCAGCCAGACGGCATCCAGGTCGCCGTACCACGCCAGGACCCACGGTTGATCGGCCACCACCGGGTGCACCTTGCGGTCGGCCAGCGACTTCGCGACTGCCGCGAGCTCCTGGGCGGAATCCGTCGGCTGTCCCTCCCAGGTCGTCGTCGCCCCCAACACCGGGTACCAGCACACGGCGATGAGCGCCGCGATGGACCACGCCAAGGCCTGACGCTTGGGCCGTAGCCCCTGGACATGCTCGACCCAGGCGTCAAGCAGCTTGAGGAACGTCGCCGCGGCCACGATGGCGACCAGCGGCCCCAGAGGCACGAGCAGGCGGGCGTTCCCCGACAGGAGGCAGATGGCGCCGGCCACGAGAGCGATCCAGGCGTAGTGGACGCCTCGCAGGTCGCGCACGGCGCCGCCCCCCAGCCGCAAGAGGACGCCGGCCAGGAAGAACGCGGCCACGAAGGGGCCCCCCAGGCTCGGCACGGACTCGTACATGCTGAGCGTTAGAGGGCGGATCTTCTTCTGCCACATCTCCTTCGGGTGCG
>VGFB01001181.1 GCA_016869015.1 Armatimonadota bacterium | reverse complement strand
GGGCAGGACGACGGGATCGGTGAGCGCCCTGAAGGCCGGGTTCGGGTTTGCGGCGCGCCCGGGGCCGCGCAACTCCGCCGCCGGGATGACGGCCGTTGCGACGGAGCCCTTCCGGGTGGTCGAGGCAATGCGCTCGCCCTCCCGATTGATGATGTACGACCGGCCGATCGGGCTGCCGCGGTAGGGCGGGAAGAAGCTGGTGATCCAGCCGTCCTCGGCGCGCGAGTACCGCGCGCAGGCGATGAAGACGTTGTAGTCGGCCGCCCGTCCGGCGCTGGGCATGTCCTGCTGGTACTCGTCCTCGACGGGCTCACGCTCCTGGCTCCACAGGATCATCCGCGCGCCCTTCGCGGTGTAGACGTGGTCGATGTCGGGGAAGAACCGGTCGCTCCCGATGCGCAGCGCGATCGGCGCGAAGTCGGTCTCGAAGACGGGCAGGTCGTCCCCCAGGTCCAGCGTCTCGTCGGGGAGCTTGTGGGACTTGCGGTAGTTCCCGACGATCGCTCCGGCACGGTCGCAGAGGAACGAGGTGACGTAGCGCCGCTCGCCATCGGCCTCGCGCAGGTTCCCGACGACGTACATCCCGTACTGCTTCGCCTTCCCCGCGATGGCGAGACTCAGCGGCCCGGGGATCGGCTCGCCCTCGGTCTTCACGCACTCCATCGGCAGCAGCACGAGGTCCGAGCCAACCATCCCCGCTTCGTCCAGGCGGTCGAGCACGGTCTCCAGCGATCGGCCCTCGTCGCTCCACGGCAGCGTGACGACACTCGCGCGGACGCGCTGGAACCGACGTCGGAGAGTCTCCTCTCGCAGCGTCGCCCCCACGCCCTCGCCGCCCGTGAGGGCCACGTCGTCGATCAGTACCTCGGCCTCGACGTTGGGCGACGTACCCAGGGCCACGATCACGTCGGTCACGAAGGCGTCGTCGGCGTCCCTTTGCCCGCGAGCGCACCACGCCTTGAGTTCGGCATAGGCGCCAGACAGCACGAGACGCTGCCACTCGGGGGAGGGCTGCACGGTCGGACCGTGGTAGATGAAGCCGAAGGTGCCGAGGCCGATCTTGAGGCTGACCGGCACGTTCGTCTTCACCCAGAAGGAGATCTCCTCGAGCTGCGGCACGATCGGGGCCGGCGGGTCGAGCTTCACGTTCCAGTAGGAGAGCCGGTCCGGCGTGTCCGCCCCGAACCGCAGTCGAAGCCGCGCCCCGGGGCCCTCACGCCCGGCGTCGGGGGCCGCCCCGTTCGCCCGGACCTCGGCCGGCCGATCACCCCAGCTGTTGCGGAGGAGGTCCTCCGGGGGAGCGGCGTCGAACGTGTGGCGCTGGATGTCCTCCGCCCCGGCCGAGAGGCAGACGGCCGCAGCGAGCGTGATAGCGGTCACAGTTCGTGGCATGGCGATCTCCGCGCCCTCGGGAAGGTGAGCGCCGGTTCGTCGTCGTAGATGAAGGCTCCTGCGGAAACGCCGCCGGGCGGTTTGTTGACACCTGCCAAGGGGTATAGTAACATCGCCGCACGCACGATGCGGATGACAACCGATCTCGTGAAGGGCGCTCCCGCGTCCTTACCAGCGCGTGCTCGACAGCGCGGGCGAGCCATCGTCCGTGCCCGTTCGTGCTTGCGCCGATGCGTTCACACTCCCTGCCACGCGGCGAGAAGGTGGTAACTCATGCGGGCTTCTGCACAACGCCTCATGATCGGGCAGCTCCTGGTGCAGAAGGGCTTGATCACCGAAGAGCGCCTCAACGAAGCGCTCGCCATGCAGAAGCAGACGACCCAGCGCATCGGCGAGATCCTGGTCGACCTCGGCTACATCGATCAGCGCCAGCTGTTCGAGGCTCTGGCCGAGCAGCAGGGCCTCCCGTTCGTCGATCTCACGCGCTACTCCATCGACCCGGCCATCGCCCAACTCCTCGACCGCGCCACGGCGGAGCGCCATAAGGCGATCCCCATCCGCCGAGGGGACGGCACCATCCATGTGGCGATGGCGGAGCCCGACAACGTCATTGCCCTGGACGATCTGAAGATGCGGCTGCAGGTGGCCGTGGAGCCCTTCCTGGCGGTGTCGGACGCCGTCGAGCAGGCGATCTCCCGGGTCTACGAGTCGGCTCCGCGCGGAGGGAGCGCGGCGGCA
>VGFB01001180.1 GCA_016869015.1 Armatimonadota bacterium | reverse complement strand
GACCAGGCCCGGCCCCTCGAACGTCATGGTGGCCTCTTCGCCCCGGATGAGCTCGGGGATGCCGTTGTCGTTCGCGCCGGTGGCGTGCATCGCCATGGTGTGGCCGGCCGTGCTGTCGAGGGTGTAAGTGGAGATCGGGACTTGCTTGCCGTCGCGCTCGGCAGTGAGGGTCTTCTCCCCCGGTTCGAAGGTCTTGGGCGCGTTCTCCTCGGGCGGGAAGTCGACGTTCACGTGGAAGCTATCGGGCACCTCGCGGTCGCTGACCGCGCAGTTCGTGCCCGAGGCGACGACGCGCGTGGGGAACTGCGGCCCGAGGGCGATCATCATGTGGCTGAGGGCGTGGTAGAGCAGGTCGGTCGCGAGGCCGCCGGAGTAGTCCCAGTACTTGCGGAAGTTGCAGAAGCGGTCGAGCTCAAAGGGGCGCTTCGGGGCGGGGCCGAGCCACAGGTCCCAGTCGAGGTTCCTGGTGGGATCGGCGCCCCAGTCCAGCCCGTAGTTCCAGTCGCCGCCGGGGACGTTGCGGAAGGCCCCGGTCTGGCTCCAGACGAGCTTGCCGAGGGCCCCCGCCTTGATCTGCTCCTGCGCCTTGAACCAGACGTCATCGGAGCAGCCCTGCGCGCCGACCTGGAAGGCCAGCTTCGTGCGCTCGACACACTGGTAGACCGCCTTCGCCTCCTGCCAGTGGAGGGTCATGGGCTTCTGGCAGTAGACGTGGATGCCGGCCTCGAGGCAGTCGATGGACTGCTTGGCGTGCCAGTGGTCCGGGCTGGCGATGACGACCGCGTCGACGCCGGCCTTCTCGATCAGCTGCCGGTAGTCGCGGTAGCCCTCGCCGCCGCAGATGTGCTTGGCCCGCTCGATGCGGTTGTCGAAGACGTCGCACACCGCGACGAGCTCGAGGTTGTGCTCCGGGTTCTTCGCCATGTCGGTGAGCTGGCTCACGTGCCCGGTACCCATGCCGCCCACGCCGATCACGCCGAACCGGATGCGGTCGTTCGCGCCCAGCGCTCGGGCAGCCGCCGGCGCGCCGAACACGCCCATTCCGACGGCGGCCGCGCCGGCCGCGGTGGTCCTGAGGAAGTCACGGCGAGCTACTCTGAGGCTGTCTGCCACTTGGACCCCTCCATCGCAGTCTGTCAGGACTGGAGTGCCGACCTACGAACGGCATGGTTGTCGAAGCAGGCGCTTCGACCTACGGGAGCTTCGTCCCGTTCAGCCGAGTTCCTCCTTGACGCGCTGTGCCAAGCGATCGTCGGCACCCCGGTCGGCAGCCCAGGCGGCAAGCCGCGCGGCGAGGGCGTCGGCGTCGACCTGGCGGCCAAGGGCCCGCTGGGCCTGCAGCGTGTAGAGGTCGGCCTCGCAGACGTGTTCGTGGGTCTCTTCGGCGGCGCTCTCAAGGAACGGCCGCCGCTTCGTCTCGTCACCCAGCTTCCCCGCGCACTCCGCGGCGAGCCAGCGGACCTTGGCCTCCTGCGGATACGCCGCGCGGCCGACGCCCAGGTTGCGCGGATAGGTGAGGGCGAGCTCGTAGTCGGCCAGCGCGGCGGCGAAGTCGCCGCCGGCTTCCCGCTCGGCGGCCCGGCCGGTGAGGGCCTGGGACCAAAGCGCGTGCATCTGCCGGGCGCCCTCCCACGGGCGGAAGCGGTGGGACTCCATCAGCGCGAGGGCTTCGCCCCATCGACGCAGATCAATGAGGCACTCGGTGCGCCGGGCGGCCAGATCCCAACGGTCCTGGATGGGGGCCGGCGCGACCTCGAGGGCTTCGAGCCGCTCCTGCGCGGACGCTCCTGCGGCCCGCATCACGTTGTCGCGCTCCAGGTACAGCCGGAACTCGTCGGACCGCGAGCGGATGGCCTTCGCGTACCAGCCCAGAGCTGCGTCACGGTCGCTCTTCCAGAGGTGATAGGCCAGGCCGAGGTTGCGGCACAGGACGGCGTCCGCATCGTCGATCGCGGCGGCCTCTTCCCACGCTTCGAGGGCGTCCTCGCGTCGGTCGAGGGAGGCGAATAGGTTGCCCAGGTACAGGCGGGCCTTCCAGTTCTGCGGGTTGGCCTGGGCGGCGATGGACAGCAGCGGCCATTCCTCCAGCCGCGACGGGAAGCAGAAGACGGGCGAGGTGTCCTTCACGAA
>VGFB01001179.1 GCA_016869015.1 Armatimonadota bacterium | reverse complement strand
CACGATGGCCGCCGCCAGCCCGCAGTTCTGGCAAGCGGTTGCCGCAGAAGCCAGGTGAGAGGACGGGGTCCCATGCGGTGGCAGCGGGTGGCGGTAGTGGGGATCGGCGTCGTTGCGGTCGCGGCGGGCATCGCCGCCTTCGTCTACCAGGACCAGATCCGCGTCGCGTTGGCGCTCTGGCGTTGCGGGGCGGCCTGGAAGCGGCTGCGGGACTACGAGAGCGACTTCCGCCTGGAGGTCCGGCTCGGCCCGCTCGAGACCACGGTTCGCGGCCACGCTCTCTACCTGAAGCCTGACTTCTACCGGCTGGAACTCGGTGATCCGGTCGAGCCGCGCTGCGTCGTTGTGAAGCGCGAGCGAACGACCTGCGTGTCCTTCCCGGGCACCGACCTGCCCCTCATCGAGGCGCAGTTCCCCTCCGACGCAGACGGGGCGGCAATCGCGGGCAGCCAGTCTCCACTGCCCTGGATCGAGCAGTTGGCCTGGGGCGGCGAGTTGCGCTGGGTCGGCCAGGGCACGGTGGACGGCCGTCCGTGTTCGGTGCTCGAACTGACCATTCCGGCGGAGGTGGCGAGCGACGGCCGGCGGATGGCGGCGCCCGCGTTGGGGAGTCGATATGCCGACCTGCCGTTCGTCGGGGAGTGGCGGCGCACGCGCGTCTATCTGGATGCCGAGACTGCTCTGCCGATCCGCGGGGAGGCGCTGAAGGCCAACGGCGCCCTGCTCTTCTCCTGGACCGCGAGCAACGTGCAGGTGGATCGCGGGCTGTCCGCCTCCGACTTCAACCTGCACACCACCAGCCCGCGGGTGTTGAAGCGAACCTACGACCCCGCGCATCCGGAGCGTCTCTTCCTGCCGCCCGGGACTGGCCGGTCGCTCCTGCGTCGGCTCGGGGACGTCCTGGAAGACGAGGTCAAGGAGTACCTCCGGGACGAGGCCGAGGAACAAGCCCGCGACGAAGAGGCCCAGCAACCAGCGCCGGAGTGAATCCCATGTCCGCCATGCGCGTGGGCTGTCAGACGTACAGTTGGGAGATGCTGGGCGGCCGTTGGTCAGGCGGCCCGGACGACATCCTCAACGCCGTTGCCGCCGCCGGATATGCCGGGGTCGAGTTCGCGGCCTCGATGATCGGCGCCTACTACGACGAGCCCGCAGCCTTCGCCGAGGCCCTGGCGCAGCGAGACCTCGTCCTCGCCGCCTTCGCCTACGCGAGTCCGCACGGCTTCACAGACCCCGGGCACCTGCCCGACGAGCTGGCGGGCGCCGAGCGCGCCTTGCGCTTCGCCGCGCAGTTCCCCCGGCCGCTCCTGGCGCTGGGCGGCGCGGCGAGCCCCGACCGCGACGACTACGATGCGAAGCTCACCCGCGCCTGCGGCTTCTACAGCGAAGTCGCCCGCCGGGGCGCCGACCTCGGCGTGGAGGTTGCCGTCCACCCCCACTCCCACCACGGGTCGCTGCTCGAATCGGCTTGCGAGTACGGGCGCGTGCTGGACGCCACCGCCGACAGCGGCCTCACGTTCAACCCGGACTCGGGCCACATCGTCCGCGGCGGCCAGGACCTGCTGACCTGCGTGCAGACCCACGCCGCGCGAGTCCGCCATGTCCATGTGAAAGACGTGCGACCCGACGGCGGCTGGGCTCCGCTGGGGGGAGGGGTCTGCGACTTCCCCGCTCTCTTCCGGCTGCTGGGCGACATGGGCTACGACGGCTGGATCGTGGCCGAGGAGGAGTCCGACCTCGCCTGGCGGGACCCTTCCGAAGCCATTCGGGTCAACCGCGACTACTTGCGCTCCATCGGGCTGTGACCCCGAGCGGCCCCCTGCCTCTGCCCCGGCGATGCAACAGGTTTACACCCAATCCCTTTCCCGTTTCTGAGTTCTTCCGCGGCGGCGCGGCATAAGGCTGGTGCAGGCCCATGGGCGCCGCCGCGGGGTCCTTGCGACCCGCCCGCCGGTTCTCGGGCCGCTGGGAGGCTCCCCCGATGAAGCACGGGATGGTCTTGAGCGTGGCCGGCTTGCTGCTCATCGTCTCGCCCGCCGCTCTTCCCGCTCAGTCGACCTCGCCGGCCGAGTTGATGGCGGTCGACGGCAGCGCACTTGTGCCGATGCGCTTCATCGGCCAGTGGCCGGGC
>VGFB01001178.1 GCA_016869015.1 Armatimonadota bacterium | reverse complement strand
GGTGTTGTAGGAGCGGCTTCAGCCGCGATAGCCGTTCGTTCGCGAGCCCCGGGGGCGATCGATCGCGGCTGTAGCCGCTCCCACAACACCTGGATCAAGGCTGACAGACCAATGGACTCCAATCCTCGCTACTTGGCGCACCCGCCGGGGAAGCGCATCCCGAGTGTACCAGACGCTGGGGCCGGTGTGAAGGGCTTCCTGGTCGCTCGGCGAAGCACCCGGCGTGTCCTCTGAATCGCCTGCCCCAGAGACCCACGTGCCCGTCGCCCGCGCCGCGCCACCCGCCGCCGTCACCGGGCGCGCGGTTCTGCTGGGCGCTCTGCTGATTCCGCTCAACCTCTGGTTCCTGCTGGAGGGCTACTTCTTCGGCAACTCCCGGCCCACGACCGTCTCCCTCATCTTCAACGTGGTGGTCTCGCTGTGGGCGGTCGCATCGGTAAACCGCCTGGTGGCGCGCCGGTTTCCGTCCAAGGCGCTGCGCCGCGGCGAGCTCGCGACAATCTACGCCATGCTGACCGTCGCCTCGTCGCTGGCCGGCCTCGACCAGGTCCAGACGATGCTGCCCGTCGTCGCGTACCCTCATCAGTACGCGACCGAGGAGAACCGGTGGGAGCAGCTCTTCCTGAAGGACACGCCCGGCTGGCTCAGCCCCCGCGATCCGGAGACCCTCAACGCCTACTACGACTCCCGCCAGACGATGTTCGCGACGCCCGCCTGGCGCGGGTGGCTGAAGCCCGCGGGCGCGTGGATGAGCTTCGTCTTCGCGCTGATGCTGGTGATGTTCTGTCTGAACACGCTCTTCCGCCGGCAGTGGGCCGAGGAGGCCAAGCTCTCCTTCCCGGTCATTCAGCTGCCGCTGGAGATGACGCGTCCCGACACGCTGCTCTACCGGAACGGGCTCCTGTGGACCGGTTTCGGCGTCGCCTTCGGCATCGGGGTTGTCCGCGGGCTCCACGTGCTCTATCCCCAGGTGCCCGACCTGTGCAGCGACTGGTCGAAGAACGACCTCGGCCAGATGATCGCCGGTCGCCCCTGGAACGCCATCGGCTGGACGCCGCTGAATGTGATCCCCTTCGGCGTGGGCCTCGCGTTCATGATCCCCCAGGACCTCGCGTTCAGCTCCTGGTCCTTCTACGTGCTCTGGAAGCTCGTGCGCATCGGCACGGTGGCCGTCGGTTGGGGCGACATTCCCCGCGCGCCCTGGATCGATGAGCAGTCCTTCGGCGCGTACCTCGCCCTCGCCGGCTTCTGCCTCTACTCCAGCCGCAAGCACCTGCGGAGCGCGGCCATGGCGGCCGTCGGTCGGGTCGACGTGGACGACTCCGCCGAGCCTCTGCCGTATGCCTGGGCGCTCTATGGAGCGCTGGGCGGCTTCGTCTTCCTGGTCCTGTGGTGCCTGGCGGCGGGGATGACGCCACTCTTCGCGATCGCGTTCCTGGTGGGGTACCTGCTGATCTCCGTGGCGGTCGCCCGCATCCGGGCGGAGCTCGGCAGCCCCGTCCATGACCTCCACAAGATCGGCCCCGAGGTCATCCTCGCCGAGTCCTTCGGCCCGCCGCGCCTCGGCAAGGGCAACCTGGTGATGTTCAGCTACTTCTGGTCCCTCACCCGCGCCCACCGCAGCCACCCCATGCCCCACCAGCTCGAATCGATGAAGCTGGCCGAGCAGACCGGCCTCTCCCCGCGCGGCCTCACCGTCCCGATGCTCGTCGCCACCGTGCTCGGCATCCTCCTCGGCTGGGCCTTCCTGCTGGAGCAAGCGCACCGCTACGGCGGCACGCGGATCGCCTGGAAGGGCTGGGAGGCCTTCGGCCGCCTCGACGGCTGGCTGCGGCAGTCCCCGACGCCCAACGTCTACACGATCGGCAGCACGCTGGCGGGCTTCGCCTTCACGACCTTCCTCGCCGCGATGCGCTCGCGGTTCGTCTGGTGGCCCTTCCACCCGGCGGGCTTCGCGGTCTCGGGCTCCTGGTCGATGGCCCTCTTCGCCCCCAGCATCTTCGCTGCGTGGCTCCTCAAGGCCGTCCTCCTCCGCTACAAGGGCATGACCTCCTACCGCCCCGCCACCTTCTTCTTCTACGGGCTCATCCTCGGCGAGTTCGTCGCCGGCCAGTGCTGGGGTATCCTCGGCAACG
>VGFB01001177.1 GCA_016869015.1 Armatimonadota bacterium | reverse complement strand
GATGAAGGGGGCAACGGCGTTCGCGGCGCGCGCATCACGCTGCAGTGGGAGGCCCCGCCCCAGGTGTCGTCCCGCTCCGCCGACGACGCAGGCCGAGCTTTCTTCCCCGCGCCCGACCTGCCGACGGTCCAGCCCCTCACCGCGCGCATCGTCAATGTCGCCGCGACGGCCGGGACGTACTCCTGGCCTGACGATCGGGCACAGGTCGTGCACCTCATCCCCGGTGACGCACCGGCCATCGAGGTGTCCGTGGCTCCCGACCGGGCCGAGACGGCCATCGGCGGCGCCGTTGCCTTCACGGTGTCGGTCCGCAACGTCGGAGCCAGGCCCGCCCAGGCCGTCGTCTCCGCGCCCGAAGGCCCGGGCGTCACCACGCCCGCGGTGCACCACCTCGCGGTGGCGCCAGGGGCCATGGCGCACGCGCGCCTGGTGTGGGAGGCCGGCGACCTCCCGCCGGGCGACTACGCCATCCCGCTTGCCGTCAGCGCGGGGACCCCGGGCGTCGCGAAGGCAGCCCGCTCAGCGATCGCCCGGTTCTCCGTCATCGCCGACAGCGCTCCCGAGTTGCGTGTGGTCCACGTCGGGGCGCCGGACCGGCGGTATGGCGAGGGCTTTGAGGTTACGGCCGAGGTCGAGAACCTGCGGACCGACCGCCCGGCGACGGCGCTGGTGAACTGCGTCCTGGTGGAGGCGAGGCGCTTCCTGCTCACACAGGAGGTGCACCTTGCCCCGAGGGCCAAGGCTACCGTGCGCTGGGGGCCCGTCACCGGCTCTCGCGCCCTGCAACCGGGCGTCCACACGGCCCGGGTGTCTGTCACGGACGCTCCGGGAGCCGTCGGCGGGGCGACGTTTGTGGTCAAGTAGGAAGCGAACGCAGAGGAGACCCCATGATGCAGCGGCCACGGCCCTGTCTGTTTGCCCTCGCCGCGGGAATGCTGGCGATCGGCGCCGCCGGGAGCGCGGACGTCGCGCTGACCGTGTCTCCCCCGCGCGCGGCGGTGAGCCTCGTCGTCTACGGCAACGCGGACCTGACGCTCGTGCGTGAGGTGCGATCGGTCATGCTGTCGGCGGGCGAGACTGAGATCGCGGTGGAGTGGCCCGGCGCCGCCATCGATGGCTCGTCCCTCGTCCTCCGCGCCCCCGAGGATGTGACCGTCAGCCTGCCGGCACAGGCCCCGGAGCGCCGCGAGGCCCTGCGCTGGCGCCTGCAGGCCGCTACGGCGGGGCCCCGCGATCTGGAGGTCACCTACCTCACCAGCGGGATCGACTGGAAGCCCCTCTACCGCCTGACGCTGGACGAGGTCACGGGCGCCGCCCAGCTGGAGGGCCTCGTAACCCTCCGCAACCGCAGCGGCCAGGAGTTCGAGAACCCAGACATCCGATTGGTGGTGGGGGAACTCCGGCTGATCGAGAACCTGGCTGAAGCGGCCTGGAAGACACTACCCGCCTACCGCGACCAGCGCAAGGACCCGCCCTCGGCCGCCGGTAGCGGGCTGTCCGAGCGCTACGTGTACGATCTCGGTGCGCTACTCCGGCTGGCCCTCGAGGACACCTACACGGCGACCTTCCTGCCGCAGGTTACCCTCGCCAACGCGCGGATTGTCCACTGCCTGCATCCCGGGAAGTACGGCAACGAGGTCCATCGGCTGGTCCTCTGCGAGAACGTGGCGGAGGGGGGCCTCGGCGACCTGCCCCTCGCGGCGGCGGACGCTCAGGTCCTGACGCGCGGGGCGCGCGGGCCGCGGCCCCAGCCCTCTGCCAAAGTGCCCTACACCCCGGTGGGCGAGGAGTGTGCGATCGACCTGGGGCCATGCCCCGACATCGCCGTCGAGCGCCGGGTCGAACGTCGTTCGCGCTCCGACTTCGAGTTCGACCGCTTCGGCCAGATCGAGGGCTACGACGAACGTGAGTGGGTCGAAGTCGAGGTGCGGAACTTCTCGGAGAGGCCCGTGGAGTTCGAGTACACCGACTCGGTGCCGGGAGTCTGGGATGTGGCCGCCGAAGTCCCGTATCTGGAGGAGGGCATGAACGACGTGACGTTCCGTCTGGAGCTGGCGCCGCGCAGCGAGGAGACCCTGGCCTACCGCCTGATCAAGCGCCAGGGCAAGCGCGTGCGGCTCGGCCCGGTCCGACCGAA
>VGFB01001176.1 GCA_016869015.1 Armatimonadota bacterium | reverse complement strand
GCCGGCAGACCGACAGAAAGGACACTGGCATGAGGTTCTCCACCGTCGACCTCTCTCCCCTCCGCGATCTGGCGCTCGAGGGGCTCACTCCGCCCTGGCACCGCGAGCTGGCCGGGCGCCTGGCCTCCATGCCCACGGGCCAACAGGCCTTCTGGGGCATCCCCTTCGCCCTGGCGCCCGAAGGCGGCCCGCGCTGGCTGGCCCTGCGCGGTCAGGAGGTGGTGGCCGTGCCGCTGGCCGGTCGGGCCAGCTACGTCGTCGTCGCCCACTTCTGCAACCCGTTGGGGGATGAGAATCATCCTGGCCTGCCCGGCGAGCCGCTGGCCCACTATGCCCTGGCCTATGCCGACGGGGCGGAGCATCGGGTGCCGATCCGCCGCTGCTTCGAGATCTGCGACCCCTGGCTGAGCGCCCGGCAGCTCGTCTTCGCCGCCCGTCCTCACCGCAAGGACACCCCGGTCGACTGGCGGGGTCCCTACGCGCGCGGTGCATGGGGCTGGAGCCAGACCGCCACCCAGTCCGGGGGCGGAGCGGGCCCCGTGTACTGGCTCTATGCCATGCCCAACCCCGGCCCTGAGCGCGAGCTGGTCGCCCTGCGCCTCGAGCCTGCGGGCGCCGACCTCCTGGCGGTGGCCGGCATCACCCTCTACCACGGACGTGCGCATCCCCTGCAGCACCGGCGTTTGCAGGCCCTGCGCGTGATCCTGCCCCAGCAGGAGGCGGCCCTCGCCGAGGAGCTGGCTGCTGACGTGGACCTGGGCGTGATCGCCCGCCAGTACGCCGTGCCAGCCTTCGATGGGGAGCGCTGGCTGGCGGCCCCGTTGCAGGGCTGGGGTGAGGAGCCACCCAGGGCCGTACCGCGCGTCGACCTGCGCCTCGAGGTCAGCGCCAGCACCGAGGCAACCCTCACCGTGGGCGGCCATGCCGTCAGCCTCGGGCCGGTCTACGAGACCGGCGCTGGCGCCAGCCACGACGGTGCTGTCAGGGTCGAGCTGCTGGACCGCGAGCGCACCTGGGTGCACGTCACCGTCGAGGAGGCCTCGAACGGCCACCCCACGCCGGCGCGCGTGCACTTTCGCTCCCCCGACGGCCGCTATCTGCCCCCCTACGGCCACCGGCGTGAGGTCAACGACCACTGGTTCGAAGACTACGGCGCCGACCTCAAGCTCGGCTCCACCGAGTACGCCTACGTGGATGGCCGCTTCCAGATCGAGCTGCCGGTCGGCGAGGTCTACGTGGAGGTTGCCAAGGGCTTCGAGTACCGGCCGCTGCGCCAGCGCCTGGAGATCAAGCCCGGCCAGCGGGAGCTGCGCCTGAAGCTGGAACGCCCCTTCGACCTGCGCAGCAAGGGCTGGGTGACGGCCGACACGCACGTGCACTTCCTCTCGCCGCAGACGGCCTGGCTCGAAGCGCAGGCCGAGGGGATCAACCTGGTCAACCTGCTGGCCTCCCAGTGGGGTGACCTCTTCACGAATGTGGGGGATATCACGGGCGAGCTCTCGGGCGTGAGCCGCGCGGATACCCTGGTTTGGGTCGGGACAGAGAATCGCCAGCATCTCCTGGGGCACATCAGCCTGTTGGGGGTGCAGGGCACCCCCATCTTCCCCATGACCACCGACGGGCCGGACGAGAGCTACATCGGCGATCCCCTGGCTTCTTCCATGGCGGAATGGGCCGACCGCTGCCGTCAGCAGGAGGGACTGGTCGTCATCCCTCACTTCCCGGATCCCTACCTGGAGGTGGCAGCCGACATCATCCTGGGCAAGGTCGACGGGGCCGAGATCCGCACTTTCACGCCGGAGCTGGACCACCGTCGGCTGCGCGAGTGGTACCGCTTCCTGAACCTGGGCTACCGCGTGGCTGCCGTCGGCGGCACCGACAAGATGTCGGCAGGGATGCCGCTGGGGGGCGTGCGCACCTACGCCCACCTGGGCGACGAGGAGTTCGACTTTGCCGGTTGGGCCCGGGCAGTGCGTGCCGGGCACACCTTCACGACGTCGGGGCCGCTCATCGGCCTGAGCGTGGAGGGCCGCGCACCGGGAGACGAGATCCGCCTGCCAGGCGGGGGTGGGACGGTCGAGGTAGAGGCCTGGGTCGACTCCCTCCAGCCGGTCCACAAACTGCAGGTGGTGGCCAA
>VGFB01001175.1 GCA_016869015.1 Armatimonadota bacterium | reverse complement strand
CCGAGCGCGCAGCGTGGGCCCCGGGAGACGCCCGTTGTAGACCCACGCCGGGAAGGCCGCCCCCGGCGCCACTTCGATATCCTTGTCGCCGGAGAACAGCCGGTACTCACGCAGCGTGCGGCCGCCGTGGAGCGTGCTGATCACGCCGTAGTCGAAGTCGGTCAGCGTGTCGGTGGGGTTGAAGCCGTTGGCGACGTGGTCCACCTCCCGGTTGAATCCGGGCATCGGCGGGCCGTCACCGTGGGAATGCAGGCCAGGCGCCAGGGCGGGTGCTTTGCGAGCGCTGTCTCTCGGCAGCGCCGCGGCGCCCATCGCCACGGCCAGTGCGCCGTACCCGCTCATGCGCAAGAAGTCGCGTCTACCAGCTCTGCGTGATGGCTTCATACCGTCCTCAACCTGTACGTTCGGGGCACCCACGCCCCGCCCTGCCCCGAGGTTCGGGCAGTCCTACGCGTGCGATTCAACGAATACCAGATCACTGATCGCCGGACCGACCACCAACGGATCGCCCCGGTCCCCGACCCGGACGCGCAGCACCCGGTCGAAGGCTGACGAGTCAACGACCTGCAGGCGAACACCGGGCACCAAGCCCAGCGCGGCGACGTGCCGCAGGAAGGCCGGGTCCGCATCTTCGACCCGGCGGATGACCGCCGCATGCCCGGCACCGATCGTGCTCAGGGCAGCCTCCGGAAAGTACGGCAGGCGGAGGTCCCGGTCCGGGATTGGGTCACCGTGCGGATCGCGGCTCGGGTCCCCCAGGGCTGCCGAGAGGCGCTCTCCGACATCCGGGGAGAGAGCGTGCTCCAGTCGGTGGGCCTCGGCGTGCACTTCGTCCCATCCCATCCCAAGCGTCCGGTGCAGGAAGGACTCAATCAGGCGGTGGTGGCGGACGACGCGCAGCGCATGACGCATGCCTTCCCGTGTCAACGTCGTGCCGTGGTGCTTGCGATAGGTGATCAGCGCCGGCCGTGCAGACGCCAGGCGCTGCAGCATGCCCGTCACGGACGCCGGCGAGACGCCCAGGTGGCGTGCCAGCTGACTGGTGGTCACCGGCTGGTCTCCCTCGCCGAGGTCGAAGATCGCCTTGAGGTAGTCTTGTTCAGCCTGGGTGCGCATCTCATCCATGAGCATAGCATATCCTAACTTCTACTTTTGGTCAACCTAAATCTGGGCCTGGGATCAGCCGAGCCAAGGGCCTCGCCCCGGGATGCCCACTTGCCTGACATGCGGCCGCGAACAACCGGAGGCAGCCGAACCATGGTCAAGTAGGGGAAGGATGGCAGCGCGGGGGCGCTGCCTGCCGATGGCGTGTTGAGGCGCTTGCCACCCATCCGGCCTCCCCCAGCCATCGTCTGCAGGTGGACGCCAGGCTGAAGGCATCCTCCTCTACGGGAGTCGATCTCGGAGCATGACCACCCCCACCGCCGGCCCTGCAGGGCTGGCGTGTGCTGGGGGGTGTTCAGCCGGGGCGCCACCCTCCAACCGTTCACTCAATGCCGATCGGCACCTCCGGGGACGAGGCGGCGCCCGGGCGCGCTCATGGCCGGGCTGGCCCGCCGGGGCGGTGCGCTTGACAGGCATGCGATAATACGATTCTGCCGCAGGCACGATCCACCGGGCCCCTGTTTCCCGCAGGTTGCCGAAGAAGGTCGAATGAGCGTCCACGAAGGCTGGCGTGCCTTCTTTGACGGGCACGCGCCTGCCTACATGCAGAACGTCTTCACCCGCAACACCCAGGCCGAGGTTGCCTTCCTGGTCGACGTGCTGCGCCTGCCCCCCGGGGCGCGCATCCTCGATCTGGGTTGCGGGACTGGCCGTCACTCCGTTGCGCTGGCCGGGCGCGGCTTCCAGGTGGTGGGGGTCGATCTCTCACACGGTATGCTCCGCCAGGCACAGCTCGCCGCGCGTGAGGCTGAAGCCCGGGTGGCGTGGATCCAGGCGGATGCCACGCGCTTTTCCGCGCCGCAGGCCTTCGACGCCGCCATCTGCCTGTGCGAAGGAGCCTTCGGGCTGATCGGTGCCGGCGAAGACCCGCAGGCACACGATGCTGCCATCGCCCGCAACCTGGCCCACAGCCTCCGTCCAGGCGGCCGCCTGATGCTGAACGCCTCCAACGGGCTGCGCTTGCAGGCGCTCCAC
>VGFB01001174.1 GCA_016869015.1 Armatimonadota bacterium | reverse complement strand
CAAGGAGCTTGTCCGACCCGCTGCAACGCGCGTATCTGGCCCCGGCTTGGGGTGCGCGTCCGCCGCAGCGAAGAGCCCGTACGAGTCACCAAGGCCTTTCAGCGGCGAGGTCCCGGTGCGTACGACGAAAGGACGGGAGGTCACGACATGGCAAGAGCCAAGATCATGCGTGTGAGCGCGTGGGTTGGAGGTACGGCTCTGGTTGGACTCGCGACTTGGGTGGCGGTGGGCGCAGTAACAGAGGGTCAGCCACCTGGGAGCGCGGAGGAGTCCGCAGTGCCAATGTTACAGGAGTTTGTGGCCAGCACCCATGCTGTGAAGACCTTGGATGGGTGTTTCACCCGAGTCTACGCCACGCCCTCGGCACCGCCAGGCGGGGACGCGACGAGCGAGAGCGGCATGCCTTCCGTGATCAAGGAGCGTATCATCTTCGCAGACGGGCGCCACGTTCTTGACAGGACTACGTTCACCGGCGAGGGCGATGCTCGAGTCCAGAGCCACGATAAGTACTGGCACGACGGCGAGCACACCTACTACATGCAGCTCTCGCCCGACACTCAGGCGGCGACGCAGTTGGACTCCCCCGCGCACGCGTTTCCGACCGCGGCCGGCAATGCCTTTCAGTTCAGCACCCAGACCCCGGACTTGGATCGCTACAGCAAGATGGACCTGGACAAGGCCCACTGGAGCGACCTGGGAGAGGAACGGCTGCGGGACTTGGCGACGCATCACCTCCGCTTCACAGCGCCCGAGCCGCGGGAGGGGGACGGAGCGGTTGGCTCAGTGGATGTGTGGCTGGCGCCCGAGCGCGGGATGCGATGGGTGAGGCGGGAAGTGACTTGGCGGACCCCCGAGGCTGGCGGTGCTCGGGTATCCATCGATCGGTGGACCGTCCAGGAGTTCCGCAGCTACGGCGACGTGTGGATGCCTGTGACGGTGCACCAAGAACAGCTAGAAGGCTCGGAGGGCGCTCTCCGTCCAACGCTGGCATCCACCTACCATGCGGTTGACCTACGAGTCAATGAGCTGGTCGATCCGTGTTCGTTCTCACACATATTCGCAAACGGAGTGACCATCTACGGCCAAGACCGTATCCTGCGCATCGTCGGCGACGACACCCACATCATACAGGCCTCCATTGCCGGTGGGGATGCGCCGCGACTAGCGGAGCCGTAGGGCCTGGCGGGTGTACTCAGCGGACGACCAGATTGGTGAGGACTGAGCGTCGGCATGGCCACCGGTCGCCATGCCGACGGTGGTCGCGTGCCGACGCGCAAGCGAGGTTTGTTCCGCAGGAAGGCCTCGAGCGAAGGAGTCCGGGATGCCCCGAGCCCACGTGGCACTTGTGGTCGGTTCACTCGCCATGGCTGGAAGCGCCACATGCGGAGGACCTGTGTCAGCACAGATGGGAGAGGGGGCGTTGGCATCAAGGGTGACCCCGCCGCCGCTCGGTTCGTCTCCCACAGAGACGCTTCGGCACGTCGCTGACGCCGCGGGCGTCAACCTAGTGGCAAACCTGACTCGTGCTCCGAGCACTTTCCAGACCCCTGACGGCACGCTGACAGCCTGGGACTGGGTTACCTGCGTCGCCAACGCAGTGAGCGCTCCCGTCTACGTGCTCCGTGAGGGCTTCGTGGTCCTTGGGGAGCCGGTCTGGATCGGGGGGGAGGGGGACTATGGCACGGGATGGGGCACAACCTGGGTCAGCGAGCATCCCCAGTTCTACCAAGTGCGGAGGGAACCGGCCGTACTGGAAGCGTTCGCGGCGGCACTGCGCGACAGCCCGCCCGGGGCCGTCGCGGCTCTGCTAGATGGGGCCGAAGTGCCGCTCGTGCAGTTGGGCGGAGCCGATCCCGGCGGGCTCGCGTCCGTGGTGGAAGGGTTGTGTGCCGGTTCCCCGAAGCACTCGTGTGGCATTGACGCTCGGAGCGCTACTGCAGTCCTCCGCCGTATCCCCTGGACACTGGCCTCCCGCTACATCAGGCAGTTGGGGCGCTCGCCGGTCCCGAGCGTTGGTGCTGCCAATGCCGAACAGGACGCGCCCGCTGTCTCGCTCTCGACGCCCACCCCGCAGCCCCTGGGGGAGATCCTCGCCGACCTGGGCACGGATGACGCCAAGCTGACCTGCGACCCCCGTGTGGC
>VGFB01001173.1 GCA_016869015.1 Armatimonadota bacterium | reverse complement strand
GCGTCCGGGTCGATGAAGGGCACGTTCGGCACGGCCTGCATGAACGGGATGCGGATGGCGCGTTGCGGCCCGAGCGTCAGCTCCGAGTGCACGACCTTGCGGCCCCGGATGTCCTCCATCCGGAGCACGCCGGTCGGGCAGATCGCGACACAGGCTCCGCAGCCAATGCAGGCCTCCGAGAGCTCGTGGTAGGGCGTGGTGACCTCGCGCTCGGTGCCGCGGTTCGCGAAGCTGATCGCCTTTGCCCCCACCAGTTCCCAACAGGTGCGCACGCACAGCCCGCACAGAATGCACTCGTGCTTCCCGACGCCGAACCGGGAGGCGTCGATCCCCAGCTCGCGGGCCAGCTTGCGCAGCACCGGCAGGTCGGCGCAGCGCCCCAGCTCGAGCTCGACGATCATGCGCCGGTGT
This sequence comes from Armatimonadota bacterium, assembly GCA_016869015.1. Classification (GTDB taxonomy): domain Bacteria; phylum Armatimonadota; class Zipacnadia; order Zipacnadales; family VGFC01; genus VGFC01. The sequence continues at coordinate 1,733 of VGFB01001173.1, read as the reverse complement.
TGCAGCACGCGTTCCGAGCGGGTCCGGACCTCGATGCCGTCCAGGGCCGGGTGGTTGCAGGCCGTCACCATCTTCGTGCGGGCGCCGCGCTTCATCTCGACGGTGCAGATGCGGCACGCCCCGTAGGGCTCGAGCAGGGGATGGTGGCAGAGCGTCGGGATGTCGATGCCCAGCTGCTCGGCCGCCTCGAGGATCGTCTTCCCGTCCTCGACCTGGACCGTCCGACCGTCGATGGTCAGTGTAGCCATTGGGGGGTGGCCTCCTCACTGCTTGGCGACGGCGTCGAACTTGCAGACATCCAGGCAGGAGCCGCACTTGACGCACTTCGCGGCAGCGATGACGTGCGCGGCCTTCGCCTCGCCGGAGATCGCCTCGGTCGGACATGCCCTGAAGCAGGCGTGGCATCCGCTGCACTTCGTGGCGTCGATGGCGTAGGTGATGAGCGCCGGGCAGACGCCGGCCGGGCAGCGCTTCTCCCGAATGTGGGCCTCGTACTCGGGGCGGAAGTAGCGGATCGTCGACAGGACGGGGTTGGGCGCCGTGCCGCCCAGCGCGCACAGGGAGGTGTCGGCGACGGTGTCGGACATCTCCTGCAGGAGCTCGATGTCCCCGTCTCGCCCCTCACCGCCGCAGATCCGCTCCAGCACGGCCAGCATGCTCCGGATCCCCTCGCGGCAGGGCGTGCACTTCCCGCACGACTCCTCCGTGAGGAAGTTCAGGAAGTAGCGCGCCACATCCACCATGCAGGTGGTCTCATCCATCACGATCATGCCGCCGGAGCCCATCATCGACCCGGCCTCGGTGAGCGACTCGAAGTCGACGGGCAGGTCGATGAGGCTCTCGGGCACGAGGGCCGGTCCGCGCTCGTGGTCATCCCGGTCTTCGGCCGGGCGGGCGGCGCCGGTCGAGTCGACGAGGATGGTGCCGCCGGAGGGGCCGCCGGTCTGGACAGCCTTGAAGTGGCGCCCGCCCCTCACGCCGCCGCCGATGTCGAACATGACCTCGCGCAGCGTGATTCCCATCGGCACCTCGACGAGACCGGTGTTGTTCACGTGGCCGACGAGCGAGAAGACCTTGGTGCCCTTGGACGTGGCGGTTCCGATCGCGGCAAACCAGTCGGCGCCGTGCTCGACGATCAAGGGCACGTTGGCCCACGTCTCCACGTTGTTCAGGTTCGTGGGCTTGTCCCAGAGGCCGGACTCCACCGTGTGAATGTACTTCGCGCGCGGCTCCCCGACCCGGCCCTCGATCGACGCCATGAGCGCCGTCGATTCACCGCAGACGAAGGCGCCGCCGCCGCGGTTGATCTTGAGGTGGAAATCAAAGCCGGATTCGAGGATGTTCGCCCCGAGCAGGTTGTGGGCTGCGGCCCGCTCGATGGCCGTCTGGAGATTGCGGACGGCCAGGGGGTACTCGTTCCGCACGTAGACGTACCCCTCATGCGAGCCGATCGCGTAGGCGCCGATGATCATCCCCTCGATGACCAGGTGGGGATTGCCCTCCAGCAGCGAGCGGTCCATGAACGCGCCGGGATCGCCCTCATCCGCATTGCAGATCACGTACTTCGGCTCGCCGGGCGCGCGGCGGCAGGACTCCCACTTCACGCCGGCCGGGAAGCCCCCTCCGCCGCGCCCCCGCAGGCCCGCGCGTTTGATCTCGTCGATGATCTGCTCGGGTTGCATCTCAAACAGCGCCTTGGCGGCTGCCTGGTAACCTCCGTGGAGGACGTAGTC
>VGFB01001172.1 GCA_016869015.1 Armatimonadota bacterium | reverse complement strand
GAGAGATGGGAAGAACGGCGGAAGAACGGCGAGGCGAGGGGAACGGCAAGGCCCGGCGGGTCGCGGCGTGTCTGTGGCTGCTGCTCACGCTGCCGCTGGCGTCGTGCGCGCAGAAGCAGACGGTGATGGTGCCGATGGCCGATGGCGTGAAGCTGGCCACCGACGTGTGGCTGCCGAGCGGGGACGGGCCGTGGCCGGTGGCCCTCGCCAGGACGCCGTACAACAAGGACGGCATCAAGGGGGAGGCGGCCAACGGCGCCGGCATGGCCCTGGTCGTCCAGGACGTGCGCGGCCGGGGGGCTTCCGAAGGGGAGGCCAGGCCGTTCTTTGCCGACGGCTGGGGCGCGCATAAGGACGGCCTGGAGACCGCCGAGTGGATCGTCAGCCAGCCGTGGTGCAACGGTAAGATCGCGACCTTCGGGGGCTCGGCGGTCGGCATCACCCAGTACCTCCTCGCCGGCAACGACCCGCCGGGGCTCGTGGCCTGCTATCCGGTCGTGGCCTGCGCGAGCCTGTACCACAGCGCCTTCTTCGAGGGCGGGGCCTTCCGGAAGTGCCTCGTGGAGGGGTGGTACAAGGGAGCGCAGTGGCCCGACTACGCGATGGAGGAGCCCCGCGGACACCCCGTCTACGACGATCTATGGCGGAGCGTCGACCTGACCACCCGTGCGGCGTCGGTGAAGGTACCTATGATGCACGTGGGCGGCTGGCACGACATCTTCACGCAAGGGACCATCGATGCGTTCACGGCGCTGCAAGCGCGCGGCGGCGAGGGGGCGAAGGGGCGGCAGCACCTCGTCATGGGCCCGTGGGCGCACGGGATCAAACAGACCAAGGTCGGCGAGCTGCAGTACCCCGACAACGCGAAGTGGCCCGAGGGCGCGCCGGATGAGGGGCAGTGGCTGCAGACGTTCCTGCTCGAGGACGGCACGGCAGCGGACCAACTGCCGACCGTGTGGTACTACGTGGCCGGGGCCGCCGGGGAGGAGGGGGCGCCGGGGAATGAGTGGCGAACCGCCGACGCCTGGCCGCCGCCCTCGACCGCGACGAAGCTGTACCTCGCTGCCGACGGCAGGCTCACCGGCGACCTTCCGCCGGCCGGAGAGCTGCAGTATGCCTACGATCCCGCCAACCCCGTCCCAACCAAGGGCGGCCGCAACCTCACCATTCCCGCGGGGCCGTTCGACCAGCGAGAGGTCGAGAGCCGTCCGGATGTGCTCGTCTTCTCCAGTGAGCCCCTGGCCGAGGCGCTGGAGGCGACGGGCCGCGTCACGGTTCGTCTCTTTGCGGCCTCCTCGGCGAAGGACACCGACTTCACCGCGAAGTTGACCGACGTGTATCCTGACGGGCGCTCGATGCTGGTCGCGGATGGAGTTCTGCGCGCGCGGTTCCGGGAGGGGTTCGACCGCGAGACCCTCCTGGAGCCCGGCCGCGCCTACGAGTTCGCCATCGATCTGCAGAGCACGAGCCTGATCTTCAACCAGGGGCATCGGATTCGGGTCGCTGTCTCCAGCAGCAACGCCCCGCGGTTCGACCCGAATCCGAATACGGGCGATCCGTGGCGGGCCAACGACCGGACGGCGGTCGCGGAGCAGACCGTGAAGGTCGGGGGCGACGCGGCGTCGTGCATCGTGCTACCCGTCGTGAGGCCCTGACGGCCTGGCGCCCGCGCTCCCGGCCGCGCGAATGGCCTGCCGGAGTGCGGTGTTGCCCGGGTGCGCCTCGAACACGGCCGAGATGCCCCGCTCGCGGTTCAGCACGAGCAGCGTCGGAATCCGCCTCAGGCCCAGCTTCCTGGACAGCCGGCTGCCCCGGTCGATCAGCACCGGCCAGGGGGGCGGGTCGTCCCCGCAGACGACGTGCAGCTGATCGGTCCACTTCCCATCGACACTGATCGACAGCAGGCGGAAGCCGAGGTCCGCCTGCTCCGCGGAGAGCTCGCGCAACTGCGGCAGCTCCGCGATCCACGTGTCACACCAGAACGCGAAGAAGTTGAGCACCAGCACGGGTTCGCGCAGGTCCTGCGTCCGCAGTCGCCGTCCCTCCAGGTCGAACAGCTCAGCCGGCGGCAGCGCTCGACCGACCAGCGCCGGAGGGGCGGCTTCGTCGGCGTGCGCGGACGAAAGGCCCAACATCGCCATCGCG
>VGFB01001171.1 GCA_016869015.1 Armatimonadota bacterium | reverse complement strand
AGAGATCGCAGAGACCGCGCGGCTCGTCCGCCAACGGGGCCGCCGGGCGGTCGCGATCCGTTGTGATGTGGCCGCGCCGGACGACATCGCCCGCGCCCACCGGGAGGTGGAAGCCGCGTTGGGTCCCACCGACATCCTCGTGAACAACGCCGGGTTCCTTGTCATTCAGCCGATTCTGGAGACGTCACTCGGCGACTTCGAGCAGACGCTGGCGGTGAACCTGCGCGCAACGTTCCTGTTCTGTCAGGCCGTTCTACCGGGCATGATCGAGCGGGGCGGCGGCACGGTCCTGAATGTCGCCTCCACCAGCAGCAAGCGATGGTATGTCGGCCAGGGCGCGTACTGCGCAGCGAAGCACGGCGTGCTCGGCCTCACGAAGGTCCTCGCCGAGGAGATGAAGCCGCACAACATCCGCGTCTCGGCCATCTGCCCCGGCGGCGTGAACACGCGGATGGTGCGGGAGGAGCGCGACGACATCGTTCCCGAGGAGTGGATGGACCCCGAGGACATCGGGCGGCTGGCGGTCTTCCTCGCGACGCTGCCCCCCAAGGCCGCCATCGACGAGGTCGTGATCCGCCGGTTCGCGGCGTCCCCGCTGCATGGGTAGCCGGACCAGCCGGTCCCCCGTGTCCGCCGCCGGAACCGGCAAGGCGTGGAGGGCGTTGAAGAGACGAGTACGAGAGGGTACTCCGGATCGTGATTGCGGGAGCATGTCATGAGCGAAGCACAGAGCCTTGTGGCATCGGCTGAGGCCCCTCGACGGGGCCGGAGCGTGACGTGGCTCCTGCTGGTGCTGGTCCTGGCGCTCGGGGTCGGCGTCGGCTTCCTGGCGAACGAAGCTGTAGCCATGCGGGATCAGCTGGAGGGCGTGAAGGCCCGCCTCGACCAGGAGCGTTCCGCCGCGAGTTCGAGGGCCGCCGCCGTTGACGCCGCCTTCTCCCCCCTCGCCCTCGATCACGCGAAGACGGCCAAGGCGCTTCTGGACAAGGGCGACAAGGCTAGCGCGAGGCAGGAGCTGAAGCGCGCGCAGAGGGTCGCCGTGTCGGTCAGGGACCTTGGATCGGGAAACCCGCCGGGTGAGTTGGTGGCAGCCCTCACAGGTGTCGAGAAGGCCTTCGGCCAACCGCCGACGCTGACGCCCCCGATGATGGGCGGTACGTGAGGGATGAAGTAACCCGGCGCCGGTCGGCGCCGAAGGATGCACGATGCCCGGACGGGGCGGTTCGCCGAGAGGCTGACCGCCCCGTCTGGGTTGCGGGAGCGCGGCCGGGAGAAGATCCGAGAAGAGGCCATTCGCCAGGAAGGAGTTCTGCCGCCCGAGGCGAATGTCCCATTCAGCGTGAAACCAGCCTCAGGCGGGATGGGAGGTTGGTCGAGCCTCTCGACCCGCCGCAATGATCTCAGCATCCATCCAGGGCGAACCCCTATCGGGGTTCGCCGCTTCGTTTGTCTGGGTTCGGCGGCGCCGGCCTTCACTTGTTGCGCCGCTGTGCTATACTGCGGGCGATACCTCGCCTGCGGAGGTCTGCTCGTGCTTACGCTCGCCCTCGTTGCCGTCCTGCTCCCGGTTCTCCTCGGTTGCGCTCAGGAGCCCTATGCTGAGCCCGCTGCGCCGGGACCCTTCCTCCATCCCGCCGCGGACGAGCTCTCCAGGATCGCCCCCTACCAGGCTGACCAGCCGATCGTCGGGACGTACCTCTTCTACTGGTATGACGTCTACTCGGGGGCGCACCTGATCGACCACGATGGGACGGATGCCTGCACGACCCACCCGCCGAGTTGGGAGGACTACAGCTTCCACTCGACCCGCTGGTGGCGCGAGCAGCTTGCCGACATTGCGGCGGCGGGCATCGACTTCGCGGCGCCCGTGTACTGGGGCTACCCGCACGCGTATGACGAGTGGAGCTTCCAGGGCCTCCCGCACCTGGTGCGCGCGTGCGACTACATGACCCGCGCCGGTGAGGTCTGCCCGAAGATCGGGCTCTTCTACGATACCAGCACGCTGGAGTGGAACCGCTTCCACCGGCACGTGGACCTGTCCACCGATGAGGGGAAGAGCTGGTTCTACTGCACCATCCGCGACTACTTCAGCTTCGTTCCGCCCCGGCACTGGGCCGCCATTGAGGGGCGGCCGATCATCCTCCT
>VGFB01001170.1 GCA_016869015.1 Armatimonadota bacterium | reverse complement strand
GGTGGGACGTGGGCCACTTCATCCGGAACCGCCACGAGGTCCTGGCCGTGCGCCGCGGCGGGATGTCGTTCGTGCATGTCTGCTTCGACCACACCCAGGGCCGCGCCTACGCAGTGAAGACCCTGAAGCAGGCCTTGCTGGACATGGCCGGCGTGCGTGAGGCTTTCCTGCGCGAGGCCGAGTTGTGGGTGAGCATGGAGCGCCACCCACACATCGTCGAGGCGGACTTCGTTCAGGTCATCGACGAACAGCCGGCCATCTTCCTGGAGTACGTGAGCGGGGGCAGCGTCGGCGGGACCTTGCGCGAGCGGGCCATGCCGATCGCGAAGGTGGTTGAGGTCGCGCTGCAGGTCTGTGACGCCCTCCAGCACGCGCATCTGTCGGCGAAGATCGTCCATCGCGACGTCAAGCCCTCCAACATCCTGCTGACGAAGGAGGGCTTGGCGAAGGTCACCGACTTCGGCCTGGCCCACGCGGCCGACGACGTGCCGGCGCTGGGCGCTGGGGGACGGGTGTTCGGCACGCCGCACTACATGGCCCCGGAGCAGTTCACGCCGGGCGCCGAGGTCGACGCGCGCTCGGACATCTACTCCTTCGGCTGCACGCTGTTTGAGATGCTGACGCGGCAGTGGCCCTACAAAGCCGCGACGGCCGCGGAGTTCAAGGCCCGCCACGAGAGCGACCCGATCCCCGACCCTCGGGTGCACAATCGAGCCATCCGGGCGGAGCTGGTGGAGATCGTGCAGCGATGCATGTCGAAGGCACCGGCGGACCGGTACCGCAGCTTCGTGGAGGTCTCCACCGCGCTGGGTGAGGTCTATCGCGACCTCACGGGGAAGCAGCGCGAGCGCGCCACGGCCGTCAGCGGCATGAGCGCCGAGCAGTGGGCCGCCAAGGGCGCCAGCCTCGCTCAGTTGGGCAAGACGGAGGAAGCCGTCGAGGCCTTCGATCGGGCGATCCAGCTGGACCAGGAGCTGGCGCCGGCCTGGACGGGCAAGGCGGAGGCGTTGCGCGTTCTCGGGCGCCAACGGGAAGCTCTCGTTTGCTGCTATCGGGCGCTGTCGCGCGATCCGCACTCCCTCGCCGCGCACAACACGCGCGGTCTCTGCTACGCGGCCCTCGGTGAGCACGATCGAGCCCTCGACGACTTCGACCGCGCCATCGCCATGGACCCGAATCAGCGTGAGGTCTGGCAGAATCGGGGCCTGTCTCTGGAGGCGAAGGGCGACTACGAGGGCGCGATCGAGTGCTTCGACCGCGCGCTGGCCATCGATTCGAGCACCACTCAGAGCTGGCTGAGCAAGGCTCTCTGCCTCCTGGCAAAGGGCGACTACCAGGCGGCTGCCGGCACCTGCGACCCGTTGCTGGAACTCGACCCCGACAACGCGGCGGGCTGGAAGGTGAAGGGAGCGGCCTTGGCCGCGATGAAGAAGTGGGAACGGGCGGTCACGTGCTACCAGAAGGCTCTGGAGATCGACCCGGAGGACGAGTACGCCCGTCAGGCGGCGGAGGAAGCCATGCGCAATCGGCACGAGCAGGCCCCCCCATCCGGCGGAGCAGCCTTCGATCGGGGCCTGCGGCGCCTGCAGCGCGGGCGGTTTGCGGAGGCCGTGGCCGAGTTCGAGCGGGCCGTGGAGGAGCACCCCGAGGACGAGCGCGCCTGGCGCCACCTGTCGGCCACCTACTTCCGTCTGGGGCGCTACGACGATGCGGAGGCGCCGGCCCGCCAGTCCGTCGAGTTGCGGCCGGACGATCCGGCCGTCCACTGCAACCTCGGCGTCATCCTGCGGAAGGTCGGCAAGTGGCCGGAAGCCCGCGAGGTTCTCAAAGCAGCCCTGAGGCTCGACCCCAACTACCTCAAAGCGCGCGTGGAATTGGACAAGGTCAACCAACGCGACCCGAGCGCGCAACCCCAGGTCCCCAGCGAGTAGGCCCTCGTTCCGCCGAGGCCCTCTAGAGCAGCTCTCGTCGCGCCACGACCAGCAGCATCACGACAAGTAGGCCCGCGGTGACGCGGAGCTGTCGGTTGCGGATCACGCCGGCCCATGACCAGCAGACGAACTCGCTCAGCGCAGGCAAGCGTCGAGGGAACCAGCGCCCGACCCGTTGGCAGTACTCCGCATACGGCCGGCCCAGTTGCTCGCGCAGG
>VGFB01001169.1 GCA_016869015.1 Armatimonadota bacterium | reverse complement strand
ACCAGCCGCTCTGGGTGTTCATCACGCCCAGCATCACGCCCACGAAGCGCCCGGGGCCCGTGCCGTCCAGCATCCGCCAGTCCAGGAACTGCGGCTCGCTGGGCAGCCACTCGTTGCGCCACTTCGCGTGGAAGTACAGGTCCCGTCCTCCGTCGAACGCAACCGGCTTCGCCCAGACTGCCAACCGCAGCCTTACCGGGCTCGCGGACTCGTTCGTCACGGTGATCTCCGCCTGCTTCCCAAAGGGCATGTGCCAGTTCGCGTAACACAGCCCGTCCTCCCGCATCCCGACGGGAAGGCTCTCGTAGGCGTTGATCCCCGGCTGTGAGCCGAAGAAGTCGCCCAGCGGCGCCCACACGCACGGCTCATTCTCGCCGTCGAAGCGGACCGTCAGCAGCGATTCCCGGAGCGCCGCGAAGAGCCGCTCCTGCGCCCCGCCCTCCTCCAGCTTCCCAAGTTCGCTCACAGCAGTCTGCACGCGGGGATGCATCTCCGTGTAGCGGGCACGCCGCTCCTCCAGTTCTCGACGCTTCTCATCGGCCGCCGCGTCCTCGACCCGCGCCTCCATCCGCACGATCGCCCGCTCCCCGGTGAGTCTCAGCGTCTCGCTCTGCCCGGGGCTCAGGACCCACTCCTCGGCCGTCCGGTCCGCGCCGTCGGTGGTGAAACGGCGGGAGGGGTTGCTCAGCCTCTCCCCCACTTCGTCCATCGTCGCCTTCACGTTCGCGAGGGCCGCCGGCGAGAAGGGCTCGACCTGCGTTCCCTTCGGGTAGGTCCGGTAGCCGATCTGGTAGTACAGGCTCGGCTTGTCGACGGTGCACTTGGCTCGGGTCTGGTACGGGAGGGGCAGGTAGAGGTTCGCGCCCAGCGAGCGCCGCCCGCTGAAGGGTCCGGGGAACTCCGCCATCGTCCCGGAGGTGAGCTTCAGGAAGTCCTCCTCGATGACGGGCGTCTCCATGTCGTCGAGGTAGATGCGGACGTTCCCGCCCCCGTCGGGGTTGGCCGACCAGATCCGGCAGATCACGCCGGGCCCGTCCATCTCGGCCATGACCCATTCCTTCCGGCCGTTGTGGTCCTCCTCGCGGATGAACTGACCCGCATCCCCGTTCGCGAACCAGCCCTCCTTGTTGGGAGCTGTGCTCGCCCGGTCGTAGCTCGACTGCTGGTCGCTGTCGTAGTACGGCTCCGGAATCACCGCCAGCCGCTCCATGTCCACCATCTCCCGCAGCAGCGACTCGAGGGTGATCACCTGCCCCCAACCCACCGTTGTCGCCAGCATCACCAGCGTCAGGCTCACCAACGCGCGCTTCAGCGTCACAGGAGCACCTCCCGCGCGGATCTACGCCACGCATCCAAGTGCGCCACAGCCGCCGCCCTCACCTCCTGGGAGGAGGGCGTCCGTCCCAAGCGGAAGCGGAGCCTGGAGGCGCTCATGAAGACCCTCATTCTGGCGTCAACGCTGCTCCTCGCCGCACGCTGCGCCCAGGCGGCCTGGGAGGACGTGTTCACCCGTATTGATCTCGCGCGACCGGGCCTGGAGGGTGTTCGCCGGGCCGCGGAAGCCGGCGACATGCCGACCGCCGCCGCCGCGCTGAAGGCCTACTTCCGGCAGCGCCAGACGCCGATCTACCTCACCGACCGCTTCTCCCGCCCGCGGCCGAACCCGGACTACAACACCGACGCGGCTGAGAAGGTGTTGCGGCGGGAGTTCACCTTCGTCGGCAAGCCGTACGCTCTCACCCGCGACATCGACTGGAACGCCAACCCTCTCGACGACGTGGAGTGGCCGATCGAGCTCAACCGCCACGGCACCTGGGTCACTCTTGCGCGTGCGTATTGGGGTACGGGCGATGAGGAGTACGCCGACGACTTTGCGTACCAACTCGCGGACTGGCTGACCGACAACCCGCGGCCCGCGTCCCCGCGCGAAGCCCGGTGGACGTGGCGCACGCTCGAGTTGGGCATCCGACTCCTCGGGACCTGGAACGAGGTCCTGTTCCGCTTCATCGACTCCGACCGCTTCACTCCCGAACTCGTCTGCGGGATGCTCGAGGCGATGTGGGAGCAGGCGGACTACCTCACCCGCTACGGTGGCGGGGGGAACTGGCTGGTCTGCGAGAAGAGCGCGCTGGTGACGATGGGGGTCGTGTACCCCG
>VGFB01001168.1 GCA_016869015.1 Armatimonadota bacterium | reverse complement strand
GCCCGGCAGCAGGGCCAGGATGGCGCGCCCCTCCTGCAGACCCAACTCGCGGCGGACCTCGCCCTGTGGCGGGACCCTCAGAGGCAGGTCAGCGGCCGGGTGCCCCACGAAGCGAACCCGTCCCGTACCGTCGTCGCCCTCGACATTCCACGGGAACGGCGCCGCGACGTAGTCGGCCACCTTCAGCGGCCTCACCGTCCAGCTCCGGGACCAGCTCCGCGGCGGAATGTAGTATAGCGCCGGCACCTTCAGCCACCGGCGGAGTGTCCGCGTGACCGGGACGTTGAAGCCGCCCGAGTCGATGGGCACCAGCAGATCGGGCTTGCGGCGGTTCACTTCCCACCGGAACACGTGGCTGCCGGGAATGGCCTTGGCCAGGACATGGGCCCCAGCGCGGTCCAGCCGGTCGTGTCGCACAGCAGCTCCACCCCGGCCGCCCGCATGGCCGCGCCACCGGCCCCGATCAGCTCCATCGGGCCCCGCCGCTGCAGCGCCTGAGCCAGCGCCCCCCCGATGGCATCGCCCGAGGGATCGGTGGTGATGATGCAGACGCGCGGGGGCCGTGAGCCATCCATCGGTGGCGCCCTCCTCCTGCCCAGGCGGCGCTAGGCCCGCTTGCCGTGGGGGTCGCGCTGCCTGCCCGCATAGCCCTCGGCCACGGCCGCCTGGAAGGCGAGCAGATGCTCGATCTCCGGCGTCGAGATGACCTCGGATCGGATGCGTTCGGCGGCCTCGCTGAAGGTGAGGGTTGATCGGTAGAGGTAGCGGTAGGCCTTCTTCAGCGCCATGCGCGCCTCCTCGGAGACGCCGCGCCGGATCAGGCCGCGGAAGTTGAGTCCGTGCAGCTCGGTAGGGTTGCCCTGGGCCATGCAGTAGGGCGGAATGTCTACCACGACGCGAGACATCCCCCCCACAAACGCCATGGCGCCGATCGTCACGTGCTGGTGTACGCCCACGTAGCCGGCCAGATTCGCGTAGTCCTCGACCACGGAGTGGCCGCTCAGACCGGCAAAGCTCGCGACCGAGATGTAACTGCCGACCTGGGCGTTGTGGCCCACATGGCTGTACGCCATCAACATGCAGTGGGAGCCTACGGTGGTCTTGGCACCCTCGCCGGAGGCCCGGTGGAGCGTCGCGTACTCGCGGATCTGGTTGTGGTCGCCGATCTCCAGGTGGCTGACTTCGCCCGCGAACTTGGCGTCCTGGGGCGCTTCGCCGAGAACGGCGCCCTGATGGACCGAGTTGCCGCGGCCCAGCCGGGTGTGGTTGCAGATGCGCACGTGGGCGTCGATGACGCAGTCGTCGCCGATGACGACATGCTCGTCGATCACCGAGTACGGGCCGATGGACACGTTCTGCCCCAGTTGTGCGCCGGGGGCGATGATCGCCATGGGGTGTATGGTGCCTGGCATCCGGAGCTGACTCCCCGTTCACGGAGTCGGCGGGCCGCCCCGCCGTCGCTAGTCCTTCTGAAGCGGACTGAGAGCGAAGACGAAGTCGCCCTCCGTCGCCAGCTCGCCGTTGACCTTGGCGGTGGCATGGACGCGCCCGATGTCGCCCTTCGTCTTGAGGATCTCAACCTCGATCAGCAGCTGGTCGCCGGGCAGCACGCGTCGTCGGAAGCGGACATTGTCCATGCCGCCGATGTAGGCCTGCTTGCCCTCGTTGTCGGCTTGCGCCAGCAACAGGACACCGCCCACCTGGCACATCGCTTCGAGGATGAGAACGCCCGGCATCACCGGCATTTCGGGCCAGTGTCCCTGGAAGAACGGCTCGTTGATGGTGACGTTCTTAATGCCGACCGCTCGCTTGCCCATCTCCATCTCGAGGATGCGGTCCACGAGCAGGAAAGGATAGCGGTGCGGCAAGGTCTTGAGGATCCCGTTGATGTCCATCGTCCGGATCGCCTCCAAAGAGATCGGCCGACCCCATACAGCGTAGGACACGCCCCGACGGAGCGTGTCTTGGGGATTATAGCAGACGCGTTCTTGCAGCGTCAACCGCCGGAGCGTTGCGGGGTGTGACCACAGAGATTAGGTGGGTCGGGGCAGTGTGGTCGTCAGCCCCGCAGGGGCGACTGGTGGCTAGCCAGGGGCGAAGCCCCTGGATTCCCGGCCCCCCAACCCTCCCCGCCCCGAAGGGGGCGGGCGGAACTCA
>VGFB01001167.1 GCA_016869015.1 Armatimonadota bacterium | reverse complement strand
GTCGTGCGTGAGCTTCACCAGGTTGTCGAAGGTCAGGCCTACGCGCGAGACCGTCTGCGGTTCGTCCCACTCGAGCGTGAGGCTCTGGGGCAGGCCGTCGCGGGGGTCGCTCAGCCACAGGTTCAGCGGCGCCCGGCTGAACCGGCGGAGAAAGCCATTGGTCACGTTCGCCGCTTCGCCGAGCCTCGGCGCGGGGAAGAGGCGCAGCGTGCCCGTCGCGCCGAGCGGCTTCCAGCGCGGAGAGTGGTGGCTGTGTTCGACGGCCTCGGCGATCTCGCCGGCGCGCTCGGCCATCGCCCACTGTACATCGGGGTTGGCATCCAGGTGGATGAGCACTCGATCCGCATCGCTCGCAGCGTCCTTCGGACCGAGCTCGACGCCGCCGAGGTCTAGCTGGAACCAACCCTCGCTGCCCGCCCTCAGCGTGCCGCTTGCCCGGTGCAGGAGCGTGAAGGCTTCGTCGCGCAGGTCGTTCCAGCCCCACGCGTGCCAGTCGTCGGTGGTCGTCCACCTCGGCTCGCGCTTCGCGCGGAGGATCGAGAGGGTCAGCTCCTGGTCGGCCTCGCTCGTGTTCCGCAGGTACATCTCGACCGCGTCGAGCCGCGCCGGCCAGTCCCAGAGCAGCACCCCGGCGGGTGCGATCAGCGGGACCAGCGGGCCGACGGCCTGCTCGTTGAAACGAACCTCACTGGTCGCCGAGACGCGGGCGCTCCGCGCGAGGTCCCCGGGGTCCTCGCGCGCCTTCCCGAGGATCGTCGCGTCCTCGCTCAGCAGCGTCTGCTGCAGCTCCGGCAGGTAGCGCTGCCCCAGCTCCCTCGGCGAGCAACCGTGCTTCAGGCAGAGGGCCGCCGCGAGCCCGACGGCCTGCCCGATCGCGGCGCCCGTCCGCATGATGCGCGTGCTGGAATGCGCGAGGTGGGTGGCGCTGATGAGCCGCCCGGCCAGGAAGAGGTTGTCCAGGTTGCGCGAGTAGCAGGCCCGGTAGGGGATGCCGTACAGCGGCGGGATGCTGTGAGCGAAGATGTCGCTGCCCTCGCCCAGCGGGCGGTGGTCATCGAGGTCGTGCCCGCCGTAGGCGACGTCATCCTCGAAGGTGCGGCCCGACTCCAGATCGGTCTGGGTCAGCACGTAGTCCCCCACGAACCGGCGGCTCTCGCGCTTACCGGCCTTGGGGCTGACCCACAGCAGGTCCCAGCACTTCGCCTCCTCGCGGTGCGGGCCGTTCTTGATGTGGTCCCACTCGGCCCAGAGCTGCTTGAGCAGCCTCTCGTAGATCAGCCCGTCCTCGCGTATCGTGTCGAGGTGACCGCCCGTCTCGGTGACGTACAGGAAGAAGAGGTCCTTCCTGTCGCTGAACCAGCCCCCGTGGTGATGGAGGAAGGAGGCCAGGGCGCCGTGCCAGACGCGGGGGATGAACTCCGGCGTGCCGGCGGGCGGGATGAAGCGGATCTCGCGGTCGGTGCGGTGCGCGATGGCGACGAGGCTCGTGCCCTGCACCCGATCCGTTCGCGCGTCCGCCGCCGACCGCTCTTTGTACTCGCTCTGTTGCTCCGTGCCCCAGTCGAAGTGCGCCCCGGCCAGCGCGCCGATCTCCCCGTCGCCGGACGCCTCGATGACCGGCCCCAGGACGTCGATCCGCACGGTGCGAAAGGCGGCCAGGTCCTCGGCGATGACGCCCACGATCCGCGTGCCCTCGACGATCGGCCGGCGCGCGTAGTGGCGCTTCAGCACCTGCACCCCGGCGCGTTCGAGGTGTTCCTGGACGACGGCCTCGAAGCGCCGGTGGATGCTGTAGCCCATCATCCCGCCGCTGACGTGGGTCACGGCGTCCGTCCAGCAGCCGTCCTCCTGCAGCTCCTGGATGATCCCCGTCTCTCCGGCGTAGTGGTTGTACCGGTCGGCTCCGGTGATGCCCACGCCGAGGTTCGGGCCGGAGTTGCCGCCCAGCACTTCGTCCTTCTCCAGCAGCATCGTCCGCGCGCCGCACCGGCCGGCCTGGATCGCGGCGCAGTACCCCGACACCCCCGACCCGATCACCAGGACCTCACACTCGTGGATGACCTCGATGTCGTGCGCCTCGTGTCTCATGCGCGGAGTCCTCTGGCGGGGAAGGGCGTGCGGCCGTGCCGACGGCGCGAGGCTCTGTTGTCCGGAGGCCA
>VGFB01001166.1 GCA_016869015.1 Armatimonadota bacterium | reverse complement strand
GAGCGCAGCGTTCCGTGGCCGCGGAAGACGGTGACCCCGTTCTTCTGCATCAGCCCCTCGACGCCGGAGACCAGCTGCTTGACGCAGCGGTCGGCGTGCTTGCGCATCTTGTCGAGGTCCAGGCCGCTGATCTGAGCCTCGATGCCGAAGGCCGAGGCCTCCTTCACCGTGTAGAGCGCCTCGACGCAGGAGATGAGGGCCTTGGAGGGGATGCAGCCCCGGTTCAGGCACGTGCCGCCGAGGGCGTCGCGCTCGATGAGAGCGGTGCGCGCCCCGAGCTGCGCGGCGCGGATGGCGCCGACGTACCCGCCCGGGCCGCCGCCGATGATCACGATGTCGAAGGAGAGATCGCTCAACAGAGGGTCCTTTCGCTCCAGGGACTGTTCTCCCGGGTCTGCAGCGAGAGTATAGCACAGGGGATTCCGCTTCGCCAAGGACGGCGCGGCGCGGGCGAGCCGCAGGCACCGAACGGCAGCGGCTACGGCGCGGCTTGCGGCCCCCGCGCCATTCTCCCGGCGGCGAGAACGGCGGCGCCGATGGCGGTGGCGACCTGAGGGAACTCGGGCACCACCAACCGCACACTCAGCTCCTCCTCGAGCGCCCGCCGCATCCCGACGTTCAGCGCCGGGCCGCCATCGAAGAAGACGGGTTCGGCGATCCCCACGCCGCGGGCGAGGTCGCCGACGCGCTTGGCGATGGAGCGATGGACGCCCGCGATGATGTCGGGCGCCCGGCGACCGTCCGCGAGGAGCGAGATGACCTCCGTCTCGGCGAACACCGTGCAGACGCTGCTGATCGGGATACGCTCGGAGGACTGCAGCGAGAGGAGGCCCAACTGATCGAGGTCGACCTCGAGGATGCGGCTCATCACCTCGAGGAAGCGCCCGGTCCCGGCGGCGCACTTGTCGTTCATCGCGAAGTTCTGCACGATCCCGTCGGCGTCTACTGCGATGACCTTGCTGTCCTGGCCGCCGATGTCGATGACGGTGCGAATGGGGGTCGCATCGCGGGTGAGGAAACGGGCGCCGGCGGCGTTCGCCGTGATCTCGCTGAGCGTCGTGTCCGCCTCCACCAGGCGCCTCCCGTAGCCCGTGGCGAGCGTGTACCCGATCTCTTCGGCGCTTCGACCTCCGGCCGCGAGAGCCTCCCGCAGGGCAACCTCAACGGCTCGCCGACAGTTGGCGCCGGTTGCCGTCACCGCATGACCGAGGATGGCGTCCCCGTCGGTGACGGCCGCTTTGGTAGTCGTCGATCCGATGTCCAGTCCGACCGCCAGCATCGTTGCCTGCCCTCGAAGGTGAGTTCGGCAGATAGTGGCAGATTGGCCGAGGGGCGTCAAGGCGGAGGTACGGTGTGCGGCGCTGTAGGGATCGGTCGGTCCTGCTCGACCAAGTCCATGTGGGACGCGGAGAGCCGCAGTCGTCAGGATAACGGAGGACCGAGAGATGAAGCGAGCCGTCAGTGCAGTCGTTGTGCTGTTGGTGGTCGCGGGGATGGGTGTCCGGACAGCGGGATGCAGCCGAGACGAGGCGAAGCCGCCGGTGGCCGGGCCGATCGGGCCGACGGGCCCGGGCGGGCCGGGGGGGGCCGGCGGGCCGATGATGCCGCTGGCCTTCACGTATGTCTGTCCGGATCACGCGGACCAGACGTCCGCCACGCCCGCGAAGTGCCCGACGTGCGACAAGCCGATGAAGGCGGATACCACGATGCCGGTGGAGTATTCCTGCCCGATGCATCCCGAGGTGGTGCAGTCCGAACCCGGGGAGTGCAGCAAGTGCGAGGGCGGGATGTTGCTGCCGGCGCGGCCGGCGGGCGGCGCGGCGCCTCCGGACGAGCATCAGGCCGCCGAGCCTGTAACGCCGCCCGACGAGGACAAGGCCGGCGAGCCGGCAGAACCGGAGAAGGGGGAGGCCGACACGACGTAACGCGTAGGTCCACGAGAAACGGGACGGAGGCGTTTCCTCCGAGGCGGCACGAGGAACGCCTCCGTCCCGTTTTCCGGGTGTCATCCGCCGGCGACGGGGAGGAGCACTGCCACTTCGTCACCCGGGGTGATGACCTTGGCGTCCCGGTCGCGCACCATCTCACCGTTGCGCATGATGACGATGCTCTGCCAGACGCCGCCCTGCTTGTCGAAGAGCAGCCGCTGCGCCTTCTCA
>VGFB01001165.1 GCA_016869015.1 Armatimonadota bacterium | reverse complement strand
GTTCACCGCGCCCGCGCCGTCGCCGTTGACGTTCACCGCGACCGCCGCCGTCTCGGCGGCTGCTGTGGCGAGTGGTGAGCCATCCCCGCGCCGTGCCCCTGGCTCCCCTCCCTTCGCCGTCGTTGCTCGTCGCTCCTCGCCTTCGGGCGCCCAACAGGCCCGAGGCGAAGCGGCGGCGAAACCTCCCCCGAACCCACAACCGGGAGACCGACACCCCATGCTGACGGTGATGCTGCTCATTGCCGGCCCGTGCCCCGGGCAGGAACCCGCCGGCCTTCCCCTGCGCCTTCAGCCCGCGGGGCACAACGTCGTGGTTCAGGACCTCGGGGGCGGGGAGTTCGAGGTGCGGACGGTGGGCACCGATCCGTACGTGCTGTGCGAGGGAATCGCGGCGGGCTACGACGCCGACCGACTGACGATGTTCGCCCTCGAGTACCGCTGCCCGGAGGGGCTGGACTACTTCGAGGTGTACTTCGTCGCACCCAGGTCGGGCTGGGTGAACGCGTTCGTGCGCGACATCGCCCCCGCGATCGACTGGACGCCTTTCGCGGTGAACGCCCGCGCCGTCCTGCCGGAGGAATGGACCGGGGAGGTCGAGCAGTTCCGGGTCGACTTCGGGAGCGGCGAGGGCAACGTCATCCGCGTCCGCAACCCCCAACTGCGCGCGATGACCGCCGAGGAGACCCAGGCCGAGGCGGACGCCCAGGCGGTGGAGGCCCGACGAATGGCGGAGCTGCAGCAGCGCATCGAGGCGTCACTGATCGCGCCGCGACGCCTCCAGGTGACCGGCAGCGTGATCGCCGACACGCAGTCACTGGGCGATACCCACGTCGCGGTGGTCGGGAAGGACCTCGACCTCGTGACGCAGCTGCGCGAGCGCTCGGCCGCGCTCGATCCGGCGGCCAAGCTCCCGCCCCGGCTGGTGGTGGGCGAGGGCCCCGACGCGCGCAACCACACCGTGGTCCGAGTCCTGAACCGCCATCACCTCTGCGAGGTGCAGTTCCTGGCCTACCCGCCTGAGGTCACCGGCGGCGTGCAGGTCTGCGCCGGGACGTTCGAGGGCCGGCGGTGCATCGTGGCGGCGCCGCTGGCGGCCCCGCGCGTCCGCGAGCTGCGCGTGTTCGACGGGCATGGCAACCGCATCTGCTCCATCGAGGTCCCGCCCGACCTCGCGCCGCCCTACGTGATCGCGGTGGCCGACTTCCTGCCCGGTCAGGCGGGAGACGAGATCGCCGTGGCCTCCGCGGTCGTCTCCGGGAACCAAGTCGTCGTGCTCATCATCGGTAGCGGTTCGCGATCCGCCCGGCGCGTCGACGTCCGCCTTCCGGAGCACACCTCCGGCGCGCTCTCGCTGTCCGCGGCGGGGCGCTCGCTGATCGCGTACGTGGCCGGACAGCCGCGCTTCTACCTGGTACCGCCGGCCACCGGGCAGGTGGAGACGGTCGAAGCCGGCCTCGGGGAGGACTGCACCGGCGTGTACGCGACGGCCGCCGGCGGCCACGTCGCCTCGGTCGCCGAGCCCGTCTTCTCGAGCCTCGACCGGATCCGCGAGGGCCGCGCCGAGCGACTAGACGTGGGGGAACGGGAGAACCGCTTCTGGGTGACGGTGGACGGCGCGTTCGAAGGTACGCCCGAGGGACGGTATGTGAAGCACTCGAGGTTCGCCCACATCCGCACCGACTTCGGCAGCCCGCATGCCTCCACGCCCGACTTCGCCAACTCCGACCCGGACTTCTGGGCCGGCGATGCCTACCGCGACGCTGCGCGCAACTGCCTCGCCGGCTACGACACCGACCCGCCCGTCTGTTGGGAGCCCTGCTTCACTCACCGCTGGTTCGCCGACCCGGCCAGGACCTGGGCCGAGGCTGCGGATCCGGAGACCGGGCTCCCCGCCTACGTGCTCGTGGACCGCGAGAACGCGACGGGCTACTACGGCGAGTTCGGCGCGACCCGCGCCTTCGTCTCCGGGACCTACGCGCCGGAGGTGGCGCCGATCGACTGCCTCTATACCTTCCCCCTGCGCACGTTCCTGCGCGAGCTGGGGGCGAGGTTCCGCGGCAACCCCGAGCACTTCGTGGCCGTCGAACCCAACCACGAGATGGAGATCAACGCCGAGAGCGAGACCTCCCACGGGGACTACAACCCGAACATGATCCGCGCGTTCTA
>VGFB01001164.1 GCA_016869015.1 Armatimonadota bacterium | reverse complement strand
TGCTCGGGGTGTCGCTGGGCGGGATCGCGATGTCGCTGCGGATCATCCTGGGCATCGAGCGCTCACACCTCGGCGGCGAAGGCTGAACGGCAGGTAACCGGTGACCGGTGACCGGTGACGACGCGGCTGTGGACGCGAGATCCGAGAGCTTACCGACATGCTCGAAAAGCTGCTCCATCTGGACCGGCGGATCATCTTCCTCCTCATCGCGCTGGCGGTGGGGGTGCCGCTGGCCGGCGGCTGGGAGTTCGACCAGGGCGGCAACCCCCGCACCACGGCAGTGTACGACCACATCGAGGACCTCCCCAAAGGGTCCGTGGTGATGATCGCCTTCGACTACGGCCCGGCCTCCATGCCGGAGCTGCACCCGATGGCCGTCGCGATCGCGCGGCACGCCTTGCAGCGCGGCCATCGCGTGGTCTGCTTCACGATGTACCCGGACGCCCCGCTGCTCATCGAGGACGTGTTCGACAAGGCCACCGAGGGCCTCGACAAGGAGGACGGGGTCGACTACGTCAACCTTGGCTTCCGACCGGGCTTCGTGAACGTGATCCTCGGGATGGGCGCCGACATCGGCGCGGTGTGGAAGACCGACTTCAAGAAACGTCGCTACGGCGATCTCGCAGTCACCAAGGGGCTGCGAACCTACGACGACGTCGGCCTCATCGTCGATCTGGCCTCCAGCGACACGCCCGCAGCCTGGGTGCTCTACGCCCAACAGCGGTACAAGGCCAAGGTCGCGGCGGGCGTCACGGCCGTGATGGCGCAGGACTACTACCCGTACCTGCAGACCCACCAACTGGTCGGCATGCTGAACGGCATGAAGGGCGCCGCCGAGTATGAGAAGCTGATCGGCACCCGCTCCGACGCCAGCAAGGCCATGGGGCCGCAGTCGTGCGCGCACTTCCTGATCATCCTGTTGGTCATCTTCGGCAACATCGTGTATGCCCTCTCCCGGCGCCGCGCGCGCCGGGCAACGTCGTCGTAGGGGCGGACCCGCGTGTCCGCCCACGGGTCACACATCCATGCCTGAGCACCTTCTGGGGCTGTCAACCGAAGCCATCGGTATCTGGATCGCGGCGTTGCTGACGCTGGCGATCTACAGCTTCCTGTACAAGGACAACCCCGTCTACAAGCTCGCGGAGCACCTGTTCGTGGGCATCTCCGCGGGCTATGGCGTGGGCATCACCTATCAGCAGGTGGTCGTCGATCTCATCTACAAGCCGATCTTCCGTCCGGCGGCGGTGAACGAGTTGCGCCCGGACTACCTCGTCATCATCCCGACCATCCTGGGCGTGTTGATGTTCCTGCGGTTCAGTCGCCGTCACGGCTGGCTCGCCCGCTGGCCGATCTGCCTGGTCATGGGCTACGGCGCCGGCGCCGGCATCCCCGCCCTCGTGCAGAACATGCTCGAACACACTCGCTACACGATGCTGCCGCTGGTGCCCTACAATACCGAGACCCAGGCCTTCCAGTGGGCCGCGGGCCTCTCGGGGCTCATCATGGTGATCGCCGTCGTCACCACGCTCTGCTACTTCTACTTCTCAAAGCAGCACACGGGCGCATTCGGCCGGGCGGGTCGGCTCGGGATCTACTTCCTGATGATCGCCTTCGGCGCGGGCTTCGGAAACACCGTGATGGCCCGCATCTCGCTGCTCATCGGTCGGATGCAGTTCATGTTCTACGAGTGGTGGCCGCTGGTCACCGGGCTGTTCCATCGCGGCTGACACGGCGCCCGCGGCGTGGCCTCGGCCACCGCGAGCCGCCTTTTCCCTCGCCTCCACTGCGGGACGTTCACATGCCCAACCGGTAGGCAGGTGTCGCGCATGAGACGGGAACTGCGGCGTAGGCTTCCGAAGACGACCGGATGCTATACGGGGATCATCCTTGCCATCCTGGTCATCGTCGGCGTTGTGGTGTGGCTGGTGTGGCGCTCCATGCAGGCCGAGAGCCCTGAGCGTACGGTCGAGGCCGCCATCGAGGCCGCTCGCGGGGGCAATGTGACCGCCGTCGGCGCCCTGCTGACTCCCGAGTCGATGATGGAGCCGGCGGCCCAGACCTGGCTCCAGCAGTTCTCGATCGCGCTCGGGCGGCCGAACGTGGCGATCCGGGATGTCGACCTGCTGCGCGATCGCGCCAACGTGAAGGTCGGCATCCCCCATCGAGGCA
>VGFB01001163.1 GCA_016869015.1 Armatimonadota bacterium | reverse complement strand
CGGCTACGTGCGCTACTACTTCACGCCGCCCGCGAACTACGGGCCCTTCGAGGACGGGCAGAACGGGACGGTCATCCGCGACCATCGGCTGCTGGGCGACTTTCCACACGAGGGCTGGGCCGATCTGGCCTTCTTCCGGATGATGGAGAACGCGCCACCGCTGGCGCTGCAGCCGCTGGGGCTGGACGACGAGGACCCGATCATCCGCGTCATCCATCGGTACCCGGTGCTGCACCCGCTGGGGTACCTCGTCGAGCGCACGTGCGGCGCCGGACGGCTGGTCATCTCGGCTCTGGACCTGCACCCGTCCTGGCCCGAAGCGAGGTATCTGCTGAACAGCCTCTGTCGGGGCGTAGGGCAGGCAGCGGCCACGCCCTACGATGTTCGCCGGCTGCAGCCGTTCCTGCACGACCGCTAGCCGGCCAGCGCAGCAACGGCCTCCGCAGGCGCCTCGATGGCGCGGAGCTCATCGAGCATCCGCTGGTGTAGATCGTCTGCGACCCCTGGATCGTCGGTGAGGACGTTGCGCTCCGCGTACAGATCGTCGGCCAGACGGTACAGCTCACGCTCGCCGTGCGCGCCGATCGGCGCGTAGGCCCACTCGGGGGTGTAGACGACCGGAGTCGTGGCGCACGGGCCGATCCCCTGCCCGGCGCGCAGAAAGCCGGCGCTGATGGCTACGTCACGGATCGGGTCGGCGCTCTCCCCGCGCAGGTGCGGCGCGAAGGAGCGACCGTGGAGGGGCTCGGGGGTCTCCAACGTCAGCCCGGCGAGGTCCGCGAGGGTGGGCAGGATGTCGGCGGGCTGCGCCAGAGCGTCTACTTCGCGACCTCCGGCCAGCCCCGGCGCCGCAACCATGAAGGGGATGTGCGCCACCTCGGGGTAGATCGGCCAGAAGCGATCGTCGCCGTCGTTGATGTTGGACTTCCCGGTGCGCGCGTGCTCGCCCAGGCTCATGCCGTGGTCGGTGGTGAAGATGACGATGGAGCTATCCCACAGGGCCAGATCGTCGATCTTCTGCAGGACCCGGCCCACCCAGCGGTCCACCAGCTCCCCCTCGGCGCAGTAGTGAGCCCGGAGGTTGCGCAGCTCCTCGGGCGTGTAGTCGCTCGCCCGGCCGTAGTTGGGGTGCATCATCGGGGCGCCCGTGTAGTCGGGGTCGTAGCGGCGGACCATGTACTCGGGCGGGTCCCAGGGCTCGTGGGGATCGAAGAAGTCGACCCACAGGAAGAAGGGGCTGAAGCCGGAGCTCTCCTCGAGGAACTCCACGGCCGTTGCGGCGGTGCGTGGAGGGAAGCAGTCGGTCTCGAGGCGCCAGTTGCGGTTCGTCCAGCGATGCAGGTCCACAAGGGTGCGGCCCTGAAAGTGATGGCCCTTGCGCGTCTTCGCGCGCGGCATGATCTCCGCGAAGTCGTGGTTCATGCGCAGCAACGGCATGTCGCCCTCCTGGCCACGGAGGGCCATGGCGGCGTCGAACACCTTCTGGAAGCCGCTGTTGAACAGATGCGGGCAGTCGCAGATGAGCTGGGAGACGAAGCCGTGGGCCCCCAAGAGGCGCGGCAGGGCGTTTCGGGTGCTCGCCGAGAGATCCTGCCAGCCATACCAGGGCCAGCCGGTGCGTCCCGAGATGAGGTCGGTGCGTTGTGGAATGGTCGGGAAGCTGCCGGTGTAGAACCGGGTCATGCTGACGGCGCGCCGGGCGAAGGCGTCCAGGCTTGGGGTGCGCACCGGCATGGCGGCGCGGCCCAGGAGGTTGTCGTGGCGGAACGTATCGGAGATGAGCAGGATGATGTTCATGTGGTGAAGCCCTCCTGGAGGGGGCCGGGGCCCCGGAACACGGCTTTCCGGCACTTCCCCTTCCGGACGAGAAGGCCTTCCCGCGCCGGCCGATCCGCTGCGAGACAACGAACCGAAGGGAGCGGTCAAACGACGTGGAGCGCATCTTCCCACAGGACGTCCTGACGAAGCGCGAGCGCGTCGAGGCTGCGTTGAGCCTGCAGCCGGTGGATCGCGTGCCGATCCTGGAGCAGCTGAGCTACAACCCGCGGGTCATCGCAGACTGGACCGGTCGGGACATCCGGGGCTTCGACTACACGATCGAGGATATCTGCGCGGTCATTCGGCAGGCAAGTGACCTGATCATGCCGCCCGTCGTTCCGCGAGGTCGGGGATG
>VGFB01001162.1 GCA_016869015.1 Armatimonadota bacterium | reverse complement strand
GACCTGCGGGTCTTCTTCGACCGCACCCTCACGCTGCAGTTCGCGACCCCGACGCCTGCCCCGACCTACGGCATGATCGCCATCCCCGACCTGGGCTGGACGGCGGGCACATGGCATCATGTCGGCTTCACCTGGCGCGCGCGGGAGATGCGCCTCTTCGTGGATGGCGAGCCGCGCGAGCAACCGCTCACCACCTGCGACATCATGGCGGCTGCCTCCGGGCGGTTGCTGCTGGGTTGCTCGGATGAGGCGGGGCATGGCGCGCTGGATGGACTGATGGACGAGGTGTACGTGCTGTCCCGTCCTCTCACGCCGGCCGAGATGAAGACCGTGTACCTCGCTACGGGCGCGCTCGCCGAGACGAGTGGACAGCTCGTGCTGCCCGAGCCGGTACTCGCCGCGCCGCTGGACGGTGCGACCGCCGCCCGCACTGCCGGCGGCGGCACTGTGGAGGCCCAGGCACAAGCCGTGCAGCCCGCGCCATGGCCGCGAGGTCGTGCCATCGTCGTGCAGCGTCGCGCCTATGACCAGAAAGCCGCCTGTGCGTACCTCAACGTCCCCGGGCCGGGACTCGGGCAGGGGACGTGCATGTTCTGGGTGCGTCCCGAGGGGCCGAAGCCGTGGGATGGCACGGAGCGCGGCGTGCGCCGCCCGCTTGCCATCGTCAGGTCCGCCTCGTTCGCCCTGGAGATCGTCCGCTCCCCCGAACAGCAGGTGGCCGCCATCCTCCGGCAGCCCGTCGCAGCGCAGGCCGCCGCTGACATCGCCCGCTGGGGGAACCGGGACGCGCACCATGTCGCCGTCTCCTGGGACTGCGGCTCGCGCGCCCTGGCTCTGTTCTTGGACGGCCGCCAGGTGGCCTCGACTGCGATCCCCGGCGACGCGGCTCCCGCCGCCGACCCGACCTTCGACCTGTGGATCGGGGCCGATGACGCCGACCGCTACACGGGCGATTGCGCCGACGCGGCCTTCCGTGATCTGCGTCTCTTCGCCGAGGCCCTGCCTGGCGAGCAGATCGCCGCTGTGGCCGCCGGTCGCGAGGGACGGGCGCTCCATCCCATCGGGTTGGCTGACCGCCCGCTGACACACGAGCCGCCTCGGTGGCGCGCCGAGTTCGCGAACACCGGCCTCGCGGAGGGAATCGACGAGTACGTTGCCCCTGACGCCCAGAACGGCCCGCGTCTCGCGGCCGCCCCAGCGGAGCACTACCTGGTCGGCTCTGCCCCGACGCCGACCCGGACGCACGCGCTGTGGTTCCGGCTGCCGGCGCGGCCGATCGTCGCGACCAGGGCGCGGGTGCTCAGCCTGCGCTTCCGCGAGCCGACAGGCGCGGTCGCCAACTTCGAGGACGATGCCCTCTCCCAGCGTCTAACGACGGCGGCGACCGACGGCACGGAGCTCTTTGGCGGGAGCCCCTCGACGTACCGCCTGAGCGCCGACGCCTGGCACCACATCGCGTTGGTCTGCGACGCCGACCGCACGCGACTCTACGTTGACGGCGTGCTGCAGGAGGAGATGGACGCGACGCTCGCCCTGAAGGGCCTCGCCGAGGCCTCCTGCGCCGGCGAGAGTGCGGGTTTGGCCGAGGCGATCAGTTGGGCCCGCGCACTCTCTCCTGCTGAGATCATCGCCCTGTTCAACTACGGCGCCGGAGGGATGGCCGGCGGCACGCCCGTGAAGGAGACGGAGCAGCCCTACTGGGACACGCGGACCGCCTTCCGCGACACCCAGGGCGGCGTTGACCGCCTGTGCCTCAACGGGCTCTGGCGGTTCCTACCGGCCGACGGCATTGAAGGCGCTCCGCCCAGCGGGAAAGCCTGGGGTTACTCGCGCCTGCCGGGCGCCTTCTCCGCCGTGCACCTCTGGAAGCTCTACGACGAGAACCTGAAGCTCATCCCCAGCGAGTCGTGGACAGATGGCCGCTGGCTGACCCGCTGGGGCGAGCCGCGGTACGACGCCGGGTGGTACGAGCGCTTCGTGGCGGTGCCCGCCGAGTGGAAGGGGCGGCGGATCAGCCTGCAGTTCGATCACCTCGCCTCGTACGTCGCACGGGTGCACATCAACGGGACCTTAGCGGGTCACTGGGAGCAGACCCGGCCCGGCGAGGCGCTGCTCTACCCGCCGCGGCGCGTGGACGTCTCGCCGCACGCCGGCGAGACGATCCGGGTCTCGCTGGAG
>VGFB01001161.1 GCA_016869015.1 Armatimonadota bacterium | reverse complement strand
GATGCGAACGGCGTGGTCGCGCGCATCTACAACGCCGTCGCCTCGGGCTGCCGCCAGCTACACTACTACGACAACAACGTGACGGGCTCGAAGGCGGCGATGGACAGCTTCCGCGCTAACGCCTGGGCCCTGACGCCCCGGCGCCCGCAGGTGGACGTGGCCGTGCTGCTGCCGACGGACTGGCTGGCGCTGAACCAGGGCGAGTTCGGCGCGTTCTTCCAGCGGGTCGCGCAGATCCGCGACCTCGTCGACGTCGACTACGCCGACCCGAACCTGATCGCCGACGGGTGCCTGCAGCGCGCGCACTACCTGCTCGCGCCGATCGGGCGGCAGTTTGAGCGCCAGACCCTCGAGCAGATCGAGGCGTGGGTGCGCGAGGGCGGCGTCCTCATCGCGACCGCCGACTGCCGCCTCGCGACCATCGAGGGCAATACGAGCGCGCACGAGCGCCTCTTCGCGACGCCGGATGATGGCCTCCTCGCCGATGCCTGTCGCCCGGTCCTCGCCGGAGACAGGCCGTTGCCGAGCGCTTGCCTGCAGGTGGGCGCGCCGGGAGACACGCCGTACCTGGGCGGCCAGTGGAACGGCCCGGAACGCGGCGCGGAGTGGCCCGACGCGGCTGCTACCAAGCGCTGGAGCGGGCCCAGGGCTGTGGCGTACCTGCCGGTGGAGAGCGACCGCGCTGCGACCCTCGCGATCAACGCGCTGGTGCCCGAACACGCGGTTGGGCCGAACCCGGTGCGCGTCAACGGAGTGCCGGTGGGCGCGCTGAGCGAGGCCGGCCGACGCGGGTGGGAGTTCGCGGTGCCGGCCGAGGTGATGGCCAAGGCTCTGGTGGCGACGGTGGAGCTGAACTGTCGGGGTTGGGTTCCGGCGGAGGTCGGCAACTCGGCGGACGGTCGCACGCTGGGGATTGCGGTGCGGTCTATCACGCTGACCGCGGAGGGGGCGCAGCCCGCGCCGGAGGGCGGCGTGCCCGGGGCGGGGATCAGCATGGAGTTCCGAGCGGCCGACGTGCTGCCCCAGTGCACGAAGACGATCGGCAAGGGGGCGACGGTCTTCCTGCCCGCGAGCTGGGACGCCGACGGTACGACCCTTCTGGCCGCCTGCGCGGCCGCGATGGAGCAGCCCGACCTGTATCTGCAGGGCAAGCCGGGTCTCGTCGATCTTGACGGCCAGGCGGACGGTGTTTACTGGACGCTGTGCGAGGATGCCGCCCTCGCGCTGAACTTCAGCGATGTCGAGGTGACGCGCGAGTTCACCGTTCGCGCGACGGACGTGCGGCCGGCGGCGGCGCAGGTCGGCAAGCGCTACCGGGCCACCATCCCGCCGCGGTCGATCGCCGAGGTGAAGTGGTGAGGGGTCACCGGCCGTCGGTCGGCTTCGGGAAGTCGCGCATCGCCTCGACGACGGCGACGAGGTTGTCGGTCTGGATGAAGTCCGCGCCGCGTTCGGCGAGCTTGCGGTAGGCGCGGACATGCGGCGTGGACAGGACGCCCAGGAGGCGGGCCAGGTCGTTGCCCAGCCGCTCCGCCCAGCGCAGATCGTCGCCGTCCGCGACCAGGGCCACGGCGTCCGTCTTGCCCAGCGTGTTCATCCAGATCAGCGCGCCGGCGTCGTCGAGCCGCTCGATGATGGGCGGGGTGAAGGTCGCGTCGTCCAGGTGCACGATCGGCGGGTGAAGCGCGGCCAGCATCGCGTCGAGTTCGGCCTCGTCATCGGGCCGACCCATCAGGATGGCCTGGGGCGCAGCTGCGGCCACAGCCTCGCCCTCCTCCACGCTGTTCACCTTGAAGATCACCTCGCTCAGCATCCCCCGCTCCCCAACGACGCGGGTCACGCCCTCCACGTCCTCCGCCTTCAGGTCCAGCATCACGAACGCCCGGCCGCGGGCTCGGTCCAGGGCTTCTCCCAGCGTCGGGACCTTCAGGTGCTGGAACCTCTCGGCGTCCGGCGGCACCGGGAACTGGGTCTTGCGGATGAACTGCATGGGGGTCCAACGGATCTCCAGCGCGCGGACCTGTTCCAGAGTCAGCTCCGCGACCTGGCCCTGACCGTTGGTCGTGCGATCCACCGTGTCGTCGTGCATCAGGACGTAGTGATCATCCGCCGTCCGCCGCACGTCGATCTCGACCCCATCGACCCCGACCTCGATCCCCAGATCGAGGGCCGCCAGGGT
>VGFB01001160.1 GCA_016869015.1 Armatimonadota bacterium | reverse complement strand
CCTCCGCGCGGTTCATCACCCGCGGGATCACCAGCGCCGCCAGCAGCACCAGGATGACCATCACCACCATCAGCTCCACCAGCGTGAAGCCCGCCCGCCGGGCCTTGCCATGCTCCTTCATCGCCTGCGTCCTCCTTCGTCGTGCACCGTCGCCTGTGCCGTTCTCCGCCTCTCCGCAACTCCGGTCATCCTCACTTCGACGCCATGAGGTTCAGATCGAAGATCGGCAACAGCATCGAGATGATGACGCTGCCGACGACGATGCCCATGACCAGGATGATGACCGGCTCCAGCAGCGAGATGAGCTGCCGAACCGTGTTCTGGACCTCGATGTCGTAGGAATGCGCTACACGCTGGAGGATGCTGTCCACGTCGCCTGTCTCCTCGCCGACAGCGATCATGTTCACCACCAGCGAGGGAAAGGCTCTCGTGCGGCGCAGGGGATCGGCGATCGACTCGCCCTCGCGCACGCTGTCGCGGACCTCGTTCAGCGCCTCGGACATCATCCGGTTGCCGATGGCGCCCTGCACCGTCTCGAGCGCCTCCAGTATGGGCACGCCGCCCCGCAGCAGCGTGCCCAGCGTGTGCGCGAACCGGGACGCCGCGAGCTTGAAGGACAACGGCCCGATGACCGGAGGCTTGATCTTCAGCGCGTCAAACTGCAGCGAGCCGGTCGGTGTGCCGATGTACCAGCGCAACCCCAGACCCAGCACCAGCGCCCCCCCGAGCACCGCCCACCAGTAATCCGCGAGGAAGGTGGAGATGGCCAGAATGACGCGGGTCGGCAGGGGCAGGGATTGGCCGAGGCTCTCGAAGATCACGACGAAACGCGGGATCAGGAAGGTCACCAGGAACAGGACGGCGGCGGTGCCCACGCTGATGAGCAGCATGGGGTAAGCCATGGCCGAGCGGATGGCGGCCCATTGCTGGCTCTGCTGCTCCTGGTAGTCCGCCAGTCGCTCGAGAACGCCCTCCAGGTCACCCGAAGCCTCGCCGGCGCGGACGAGGTTGACGTAGAGCGTATCGAAGAGCTCGGGAAACTTGGCCAGCGTGTCGCTGAAGGCCGCGCCGGTCTGCACTTCCTCCCGCACGCGCAGCAACGCGTCCCGCACGCGAGGGTTGTCGGTGTTATCGATGAGGACCGTCAGCGCCCGGATGACCGTGAGCCCCGCGCCCAGCAGGTTCGCCAGCTGTCGGGTGAGGATCGTCCGGTCGGACGCGGTGATCCGGGTCAGCAGACCCCATCGTCGACCGCCCGGCCGGGCGGCGGCGGCCTCGCGCACCTCCATCGGGTAGTTCCCCGAATCGCGCACGCGACCGATCGCGGCCTGCAGGTCCTCGGCGTGGATCTCGCCGACAACCTCCCGCCCGGCGTCGTCTACCGCAACATAGCTGAACGTGGGCATCGCAAACGGCAGTCCTCAGTCCTCAGTCCACGGTCCACGGTCGGCGGCGCCGCCACGGCGCAGCTCCGGCCGTCCTCACTCCTCGATCTGCGTGACGGCCAGGACTTCCTCGATCGTTGTCTCCCCGGCAATGACCTTGCGCCAACCGTCCTGACGCATGGTGGACATGCCGTGAAGGGTGGCTTCCCGCTTGATCTCGCCGGCCGAGGCGCGGCGGATGATGAGCGAGCGGATATGCTCGTTGAGGGGCAGAACCTCGTACAGCGCGGTTCGACCGGCGTAGCCCGTGTACCGGCAGGCGCTGCAGCCCGTGCCTCGGGCGAGGGTCTCGGGCGGGTGGATGTCGAGTTCGCGGTGGATCGTCGCCAGCCACTCGGCGGAGGGACGGTACTCCTCTCGGCACTCGGCGCAGACGCGCCGGAGCAGACGCTGGGCGAGCACGCCCTCGAGGGAGGAGGCGATGAGGTACGGCTCGACGCCCATGTCCTGCAGCCTCGTGACCGCTCCGGAGGCGTCGTTCGTGTGCAGCGTGCTGAAGACCAGGTGCCCCGTGAGGGCGGCGTTGATCGCGATGTTGGCAGTCTCCTGGTCGCGGATCTCGCCGACCATGATGATGTCCGGGTCATGCCGGACGATGTGCCGGAGACCGCTGGCGAAGGACAGCCCAATCTTGGGGTTCACGTGGATCTGGTTCACGCCGTGGAGGCGGTACTCGACCGGGTCCTCGATGGTGATGATCTTCTTGCGGGGGGAGTAGATTCGCCGGAGCGCGGCGTAGA
>VGFB01001159.1 GCA_016869015.1 Armatimonadota bacterium | reverse complement strand
CAAGAGAAGGTCGCCAGGGTACGCTGCGGGGCACTTCGATTGAGCCATAAGCAGGCTGCGGGGCATCATAGCTGGGAGGCGTGATCGTGACTACACCGGAGAACTATCAGCGGGTGAGGGCAGCACTTCATCGGACGCATGTGGACGCCGTGGGAATTGCCGAGATGATCTATTGGCCGGAGACGGTGGCGCGCTGGCATGAGGAAGGGCTGCCGGCCGGGGTGACGCCGGGGGCGTATTTCGGCACCGACGTCTTCGGGACGAGCATCACACCCGATCTGACCCTGCAACTGGAGCCGGCCGTGCTCTTCGAGGACGAGACCTACGTGCTCAGGCGAAACGGAAACGGCGTCGAGCATAAGGAGCTGAAGGGCAGCTATGCGCCGCCAACTGAAATGGGTTTCCTGGTGCATGACCGCGCGACGTGGGCCGAGCACAAGCCGTTGACAGCGGCACAGCCCTCGCGGCTGCCTGCCGACTTCCGGGAACGCTATGCGCGGGAGCGCAGCAACCACTGCGTGGTCACCTTCAAGAACCCAGAGCCGTGGTGGGCGAGCGTCAAGCTGCTAGGCTACGACAGGGCCTTGAACCTGCTGGTCGAGGACCCGGAGCTCGTGCTCGACATGCTCTCGACATACACCCAGCTCGTCATCGATGTGTACGAGATGCTGGAAGGGGCAGGCATCCAGTTTGACGCCGCCTGGTTCAACGGTGATCTGTGCTACAACCGTGGCATGCTGTTTTCGCCCCGCACCTACCGCGCGCTGTTGATGCCGTTCCACAAGCGACTGTGTGGCTACTTCAAGGCGCGCCGCCTGCCGGTGTGTACCCATTGCTGCGGCCTGGTGCACCAACTGATACCGCTGTACGTGGAGGCTGGCTTCGACGCCTTTCACCCGCTGGAATCACGGGTTGGGAATGACGTCCGAGAGCTGAAAAAGCAATACGGGACGGATGTCATCTTTATCGGCAACATCAGCGCAGGTATCCTGGGCAGTTCCAAGGCGGAAATCGAGGAGGAGATCAGGGCCAAAGTGACCGCTGCAAAGCAGGGAGGAGGCTACATCTTCCACTCCGATCATTCGATCCCACCATCGGTCAGCCTGGACAACTACCGTTTTGCCCTGGAAATGGCCGAAAAGTACGGCCGATACTGAGTGGGCACGACCCCTCGTCCCCTGGCCAAGATCGGGCCCGTCAGTCGGACGGGTTTCCTGATAGGAAGGCAAGCAGCAACCCATGTCAAGTTGGCAACATAGAGGGCCTATCTCCGCAGGCGGCAGAGTGTTTGCGCTCGCCTCCTCCGGTCATGGGCCGGAACACCTGGTTCTCGCGGGGACAGCAGCCGGTTTGCACCGATCGACCGATGGCGGGCGGACCTGGCAATTGCTGAGCGGAGAGACCAGCGGCTTCCCCGTGCTGGCTATTGCCCTGGCGCCCGGTTACCCGGCCGACCCAAGGATCTGGATCGGCGGCGCGCCTGGGGTGATCATGTATTCGCTGAACGGCGGAAGGACCTGGGCATCCAGTCCGTTGGAGTATCCGGACGCCATTGTGAACGTGCTGGCGGTTTCGCCTTCTTTCGCAGAAGATGGCGTCATCCTGGCCGGCACGCTCGACGATGGGCTGTACCGCTCGAACTCCAGAGGGCAGCATTGGGAGGCAGCCAACTTCGGGCTCTATGATCTGAGCGTGTGGGACCTGGCGCTGTCGCCAGCCTGGAAGAGCGACCAAACCGCCTTCGCCGTGGTGGGCGACCGGGTCCTGCGGTCGACCAACGGGGCGCGTGCCTGGAAAGCTCCGGCTGAGGGCATCGAGGAGTTCCAGCCCCAGGTCGTGGCGATCTCACCCGATTTCGCGCGCGACAACCTGGTCTGGCTGGGCGCTGGCGGGCACGGTGTCTGGCGCTCCGCCGATCGTGGCAGCAACTGGCGCCCGGTCGAGGCCACCCAAGGATCGGTCGTCAACTGCCTGGCGTGCTCCTCTTCTTACGCGATGGATCATACCCTGTATGCGGGAACGGCTGACGGAGTTCTGTGGTCGCCCGATCGGGGCGAACACTGGGAGCGCCTGGGCGAGCTCGACGCGACAGTGCTGGGGCTGACCGAGATCGCTGAGGGAGGCGACCGTTTCCTGCTGGCGAGCCATCCGAATGGACTGAGTCGCCTTGAACTCGGCAGAGGGCCTGA
>VGFB01001158.1 GCA_016869015.1 Armatimonadota bacterium | reverse complement strand
GCTGCGCATCCGGGAGGCGCTGGAGGACCTGGGCATCACGTCCGTGGCTCTGCGACCGGAGGAGTTCGTCGATCCCGCCCGGTTCCGCGCCGCCGACTATCCCATCTTAATCTACACCGGTGCGGAGACCTACCTGCGGACGGTCCGGTCGCCGGGGGACGGGGAGACGACGCTGTTGGGGTACCTCCAGCGAGGGGGGACGCTGCTGGTGATGGGGCCCTGCCGGCCCTTCACCTACCCGCTGGACCTGACCGCCGCCTCCGATGCCCCTCCACCGGCGCCCACGCTGTTCGGCCGGCAGTTTGGCCTGGACCTCCTGGGTCCGGGAGAGGAACGCGATGGCGCCATCGGGTTCGAGCAACCTCCTGCGGGCGCGCTGACCTTCCAACTCGAGCCGGGCCAGGACGTGCTGCCCGCACTGGGCGAGTCCATCGCCTTCCCAAGCGCGGGTGATCGACGGTATCGACCCGCCACCGAGGCCCGACGGAGCCCGGGTGACGCGTTCGAGCCGATCCTGACGCTCTACGACGACGCCGGGAAGCGTTACGGTCCTGCGGTATCGCTGACGCGTCCGGCGGGCCCGGGAGCCGGCGGCAACGTCCTGCACGTGTGGGGCACGCTGATCGGCGAGGACTTCCCCGAAGCGGATATGATACTCCATGCCGCGCTCGTGAAGGCCGCCGAGCTGTGCGGACCGGCCTCGCTTGAGCCGGTACTCGGGTCCCGGATCGCCCCTCCGCCGGCGAGCGTGGCGATCCTGCCCCTCACCGACGAGGACCGGGCCGCGAAGATCCGCGCCCTCTGCGACGCCTTGAGGCAGACCTGCGCCGAGGTCACCCCTGACAGCCTCATTGACCGCACGGCCTTTGGGCCGGATCGGTTCCCCATCGCGATCCACGCCCCGAGCGTGGAGGGCTATGTCGACACCTGGCGCCTGCCCGGCGACGGCGCCGAGGCGTACGTGCGCTACGTGGAGGAGGGCGGGTTCCTGATCGCGGCGGGGAACGCCACGCAGTTCTGGTACCCGCACGACTGGACGCCTGAGGGCTGGCGGCTGCGCCACCCGTTGGAGCCCAGGATGCTGCAGGCGCTGGGGCTTCCGATTGAGGGCGGCTTTGAGCGCCCGGCGGGCAGGCTGTTCATCGAGTCCATCGACGGCGGGCTGTTGGCAGGCCGGCGCCTCGACGTGAGCACGATCCGGGACCAACGCTGGCGGGCGTTGATGCCGAGCCGCGGGGCGAACGTCGAGTTCGTGCCGCTGGCCTACCTGACCGATGAGGGCGGCCGACGGTACGAGGGCTGCGCGGCAGCGCTGATCCGGCGCCACCGGCCCCAGGGCCGCCCTGGGGCCGTGCTCTACCTGTGGGGCAATCTCATCGATGGTGAGTTCGCCGAACCGATCCTGCGGTCCGCGCTGCAGTACGCGTTCCGCCAAGTGCAGGAGCCTGCCCGATGACCGAACGTGAACGCTTCATCCGCACCATGACCTTCGACCACCCCGACCGTCCGCCCAACCACGAGCTGGGGCTCTGGGGCCAGACCTACGAGCGCTGGGTCGCTGAGGGAGCGCCGCCGGAAGCCCTCGACGGCAGCTGGTTCGACGGCCTCGACTACTACGGCATGGACCGCCGCGAGTTCCTGAACGTGAACCTCTGGATGTTGCCGCCCTTCGAGTACGAGACGCTCGAGGAGACGGACCGGCACCTCGTCTTCCGC
Source organism: Armatimonadota bacterium (assembly GCA_016869015.1). Taxonomy (GTDB): domain Bacteria; phylum Armatimonadota; class Zipacnadia; order Zipacnadales; family VGFC01; genus VGFC01. Next base: position 478 of record VGFB01001158.1, on the reverse strand, counting down.
GACGGAAACGGCATCGTCCACAAGGCCCTGAAGGAGGGCACCGTGCGCGGCACGCGGCCCTCGATGGACCAGTACCTCCGCTTCGCCGTCGAGACGCCCGAGGACTTCGAAGCGCTCAAGCAGCGCTACGACCCGGCCGATCTCGCCCGCTACCCGGCGGACTACCCGGCAATCGTGGAGCGCCTGAAGACGCGCGAGCATCCGGTATGCCTGTGCGTGAACTGCGCGATGGGGATCTACAGCAACTGCCGGGTGTGGATGGGTACCGAGAACCTCTCCCTGGCCTTCTACGACCAGCCGAAGCTCGTGCATGCGATGATGGAGTTCATCGCCGACTTCACCATCGCCGCCCTGGAGCGCGCGCTGCAGGACGTCGACATCGACTACTTCAACTACTTCGAGGACTTCGCGTTCAAGACCGGGCCGCTGATGTCCCCGAACGTGTTCCGCGAGTTCATGCTGCCCCACTACCAGCGGA
>VGFB01001157.1 GCA_016869015.1 Armatimonadota bacterium | reverse complement strand
GCGGCGATGAGCGCGTGACGGTGGGCATTGAGCCGCACGGCGACTACGGCCGCGTCCCGCCGCCGGGCCAGTGGAGCTTCTACTGCTACTGGCCGGAGATGAAGATCTCCGCCGACGGGCGCTACTGGGGCAACGCCCTGCGACCTGCTGAGCCGGCGATCGTCCCGAAGGGCCGATGGCAGTGCGTTGAGATCATGCTGAAGCTCAACTCGACGCCCGACGCGCCCGACGGGGAGCTCGCCCTGTGGCTCGACGGCGAGCCGAGCATGCATATCCTGCGCGGGGCGGCGCGCGATGGGTGGAGCGGCATGGGGTTCAATGTGTTGAAGGAGGGCGGCGAGCCGTTCGAGGGGTTCCGCTGGCGGACGAGCACCGACCTGAAGGTCAACTTCCTCTGGCTCCTGCACTATGTCACCGAGAATGCTGCCCGCCAGAACAACATCGCGGCCCCCAACCCCATCAACCGCGTGTGGTTCGACGACATCGTGGTGGCGACAAGCTACATCGGGCCGCTGCAGGAGGATTGACCGGCCATGACGGTCCCGCGCGTCGTTCTGCCGGCGGCGGTTCTTCTCGCGGCGACGGTTGGCGCTGATGCTGCGTGGGAGAACGTGCCTCAGTTGCAGCGGCCTCGCGTCCTGCACGACGGCGTGATCGAGCTGGATCACCTTCAGGCCTGGTCCGCGCCCATTGAGGTGCCGGCGTTCGGCCCGAACGAGGCGCCGGTGCTCGCGGTCCGGGCCCGGCTGGCGACCGGGGGCGATGGGGGCTGCAACTTCGTGCTGCGGATTGCCGTGAACGACCGCACGCTCGTGGAGGACCCGTTCCGCCCGCGGCTGATCAACAAGCCCCTGGCCTTCGACCCGCCGGGCACCGAGTACCACTTCCAGTGGCACCGTGACGGCCTCTGGATGGTCATCTTCACCCGGACCTTCGGTACGAACTGGGGCGGCAGCGGGCACGACACCGAGTTCCTGCTGGACCTCTCCGGGTTGCTGGCGAGCGGACGGAGGGACGCGATCGCCTTCCGCAACGCCTCGTCGGTGGACATCGCCGGAGCGCTCAAGGTGGACCGCTCACCCCTCACCATCGAGAACCCGACGCTGGGCATTCTGCCTCGGACCGAGGTCGAGCGCCTGCGCCAGGCGGCTCTCGGAGACGATGCCCCCCGGCCCGCCCCAGTCACGCCGGAGTTGCCCACCGACGCCCAGGCCGGCGACCGCCCCTACGAGGTGCTCTGGTCGGGCCGGGCCGCGCCCCCGGCACAGGTCACGTTCGATGACCTCCGCGATTGGACGGTGAGCGTGCGCGGCGACGCGGAGGTGTCGCTGTCGGCCTCGGTCGATCACCTCCTCTGGCGACCGCGGCTCGCCAAGTTCGCGCACGGCGGCGGGACGCGGATGACCGTGGCGGAGCTGCGGCCGCCGGCGCCTGTTGAGCTCCGCGGCCCCGTCGACGCGGTGAACCTGTGGATGTATGGCGATCTGCACCGCGACCCGTGGGATCGACCGATCCAGGTCGGCGTGCGCCTCGAGGACGCCGACGGGAACGGCTACACCATCGACCTTGGGCCCGTAACGTCCGGCTACTGGGGCCTGCAGCATGGCGTGCTGAGTGCTCAAGGCGCGCCGCCGCGTCTGCCGCTGCGCTTCGTCGGGCTGCAAGTCGCTGACTGCCGGGTCGATGGGTCGCGCGAGATCTACCTGGAGTGCCTCCACTTCTACCGTCAGAGCCGCAAGCCCCTCCGACGCTACGAGCGCTCCACGCCGGCTCCCTTCCCGTTGGGAGAGAAGGGGATGCTGCCGGCCGCCCCTCCCGGAACGCGGGTCGCGGTGAAGGCCTTCGGTCGCGGCGCCGAGTTCATCGCGGAGTCGCCCGGCGGCACGCTTCGCGTCACGATCGATCCCGAGCGGGGCTGCTTTGACGGCGTGGCGGCTCGCTGGGGCCAGGGCCCGACCTTCCGCCCGTTGGCCGCCGGCGGGCTGCGGTTCCCGGCGAGCGGCGGGATTGCCGCAGACACGACGCTCGTGTCGAGCGCCCTGAGGGGTGACCGGCTGGAGACGAACTGGCGTAGCGCGAAGGCCGGCGCAGCCTGGACCGCCGCCTACGCTCTGCGCGGGCGCACGCTGGTCGTCGATCTGGCGTGCGGCGAAGGCCTCGCCGACGGGGTGAGCTACGGCTACCTCGCGGGGCTG
>VGFB01001156.1 GCA_016869015.1 Armatimonadota bacterium | reverse complement strand
AGTCCACCGATCGCAATGGACCAACACATCCCACGAGGCGCGGACAGGATCGACGGTCCTCACCCACCCGGTCTCGGCCAGCTCTGCAACGAAGCGGTCGAGCACTTCGGAGCGCTCGCGCCAAGTCTGGGTCCAGTACTCGATGGTCGTCCTCCCGGTCAGAGGTACCCGGACGGTCGGGGGCCGGGAGTCGACCGGGCCGGGCGGTCGATACACGCGGAGCTTCGTGGCGTGGCGCGCCCAGGTTCGGATGAGGGGCTGGAGGTAGGACAGCGCGGCCACACAGGCCCGCGCCAGGAGGCCATCGTGCCGGGCGGGGAGGGTTGCCTGCGCCGCACGCAGGACGGCCACCCCACCCGACAGTCCGAGCAGCCCGGCGGCCAGCCCCCAGGCGGGAGGCCATAGGAGGCCTGCCGCCAGAGCCAAGCCGATGATCGCGTGCCACTCGAGAGTGCCCGGCAGGGCCGCCCAATGGCACCCGCCGTCGTTGTACACCGCCTGGAACAGGCCGGTCGCGAATCGCCCGCGTACGATCAGCGGGCGCCCCATGCGCAGTCCCGCGCCGCTACCGCCGTAGAGCGTCCCGCGCCACTTGCCGTCGCCGCGGCGGTTGAAGCGCCCCGGGTGCTTCAGCCGCAGCAGCGCCTCGGCCCTTCCGTACCCGAACTGCTGGCGCAGGTATGCGCGCGCCGTCTGCCGACGATGGTGCCACACAAAGGCGCTCGGGGCGAAGGCGATCCATCCCCCCCCCTCCTGCAGGCGCCAGCAGACATCCACATCGTCGCCCGCCTGCGTGTAGACGGGGTCGAACCCCTCGATGCTCTCCAGCGCCTCGCGCCGAAACGCCATGTTGCAGCCGGGGATGTGCTCGGCCACCAGATCGTCCTCGAGCACATGGGTCGGCTGCCCCGGCGACGCATCCACGCAGGCCGCAACCTGCCCATCCTCGGGGCTGAGGTTGGGCCCGCCGACCGCCGCCGCTCTCGAGGACTGCAGACGATGCACCAGAAGCGTCAGCCAGTCGGGGTCAGCGAGGCAATCAGAGTCCGTATAGGCCACGATGTCCCCGGTGGAGGCCTGCAGGCCCACGTTCCGGGCGACGCTCAGCCCCCGGTTCGGCTGGTGGATGGCGCGCACCTCGGGGAACCGTGCTGCGATCGCGCGCGTGTTGTCGGTCGAGCCATCATCGACCAGAATCGCCTCGTAGTTCGGATAGTCCACCTCGCGTAGCGAGGTCAGACACTGCTCGAGCGTCGCCCCCCCGTTGTACGAGCAGACCACGACCGAGACGGACGGCGCCGTCTCCAGCAGTTCCGCCGGGCGCTGGCCGTAGACCCGCGTCAAGGCCTCGAGGGCGGGCTTGGGCGAGCGGTCGGCGCGCGTGACGCCGAAAGCCCAGTTGTCGATCGCGTGGCCGCCCGTGAACCACTCATCGGTCCACGAGAAGACGAACGCGCCGGCGACGCCGGACAGCACAGCCTCCCGCAGGTGACCACCGAGGAACGCTGCCTGGGCCGCCTCACCCTCTCGCAGCGAGTCCATCCCCAACTCCCCGAGCACCAGCGGCCTGTCACCGGCGAGGTTCTGGAGCCTCGGAAGGTACCGAGCGAACGCGTCCAGGTCGTGCAGGTAGACGTTGAAGGTCACGAAGTCGACGAAGGGCAACTCGAGGTACTCGGTGGGAGGGAAGCTCGCATAGGTCACGAGCCCGTGCGGATCAGCCCGGCGGGCTTCGTCGGCCAACTCCGCGAGGAAGCGCTCGATGCGTCGCTCGCCATGCCAGCGGACGACATCCGTCGGGATCTCGTTGCCGATGCTGTAGGCCGCCACGCTGGGGTGGTCGTTGCCGAGACGGGCCGCCTCACGAACGGCGGCGCGCGCCTGCCGACAGGCCTCACGGTCACTCAGGAAGCACACGTGCTTGGCCCATGGGATGTCCATGAGGACCGATACGCGGGCCTCGTCAGCCATGTCCAGCAACCACGCGGGCGGCGTGCAGTAGGTGCGGATCGCGTTGACGCCGCTCTGGCGCATCTGCGCGAAGTCCTGCGCGACGCGACCCGGCATGGGGAAGGGCTCGCCCCGGCCGTTCGGCCGGAACGGCCCGTACGTAACCCCTTGAAGACGGAGACGTTGCTCTCCCAGAGCCAGGAACTTCCCATCGACCCGAGCGCGCTGCCCCGTCGAGATCGGGTCC
>VGFB01001155.1 GCA_016869015.1 Armatimonadota bacterium | reverse complement strand
GGCCGTGAAGCCTTGGGTCGTCGTGGGTCGGCTCACCAGAGCCGACAGAGCCTTCAGGTCAATGCCGTTGCCGTTCGTGCCTGCGGGTCGCCTGACCCGCGCCGTTGCGGTCCGCCGTTCGCCGTGGCCGGACCGGCCTGCTCTTGGCGACGCGATCGCGCTGGCATCCGGGCGCATATTCGGGTGTGCGTTTGCGTTGACGTCTCGAGGCGGATTCTGTTATACTGCGGACTCCTGCGCCGGAGGGGTGGGTGTGCCCCTGGCGGTCGGCGGGAACTCCACTTGAGACGGCTGAGAACGGCCGCGATGCCGTGCCGGTCGCGGGCTCCTCTTTGGGCCCGGGCCCGGTGCCGCTGCCGTTGCCGGCGCTGTGAGGCGTGCTGACGGCTGTTGCCGTGCGGGATCTCGCAAGCTGCAGAGAGGCGATGCGCGATGATTGAGGTCGAAGGCCTGACGAAGTACTACGGACCTTATCCGGCGATCCGGGACGTCACCTTCCGCGTCGAGGAGGGGGATGTCGTGGCCTTCCTTGGGCCCAACGGGGCGGGGAAGACCACCACGATGCGGATTCTGACGAGCTTCACGGCGCCGACCACGGGCAAAGCGTCGATTGCCGGCTTCGATGTCTGGGACGATCCCATGAACTCCCGCCGGCACATCGGCTACCTCCCGGAGACATCCCCCCTCTACACGGACCTCACTGTTCGCCAGCACCTCAAATACGGCGCGCGGCTCTGCCGCTACCCCGAGGACAAGGTCGATGAGCGGGTCGATCGGGTGATGGACCTGTGCAACCTCAGCGACCGCGCCGACACCCTCATTCACAAGCTCTCGAAGGGCTACCGTCAGCGGGTCGGCTTGGGCATGGCGATCGTCCATGATCCCCCCGTGGTGATCCTGGATGAGCCGACCATCGGTCTGGACCCCAAGCAGGTCGTGGAGACGCGCCGGCTGATCCGCGAGCTGGGCAAAGAGCATACCGTCATGCTCTCGACCCACATCCTGCCCGAGGCGCAGAGCATCGCCCAGCGGGTCATCATCATCAACGAGGGCTCGATCATCGCCGAGGATACGCCCGACAACCTCACGGCGCAGATCCGGCGCGCGCGATCCCTCCGAGTGCGGGTGAAGGACACCAGCCCCTCGGTCGCCGGGAAGCTGCGCGACCTGGCCGGCGTCAGCGGCGTCCGCCGCACGGGTGAGGGCGGGGACGGGGCCTGCTACGAGGTGGAGATGCCGGTGGACGGCCGCGACATGCGCGCGGAGGTGGCGGCCTTCATCGTCGGCAACAACTGGGGCTTGCTGGAGATGACTCCGATTGAGATGACGCTGGAGGACGTCTTCCTCCGCCTGACCACGGAAGAGGAGGGAGCCGCCTGATGGTACGCAAGGTTGCTTCCATCGCCTGTCTGGTGTTTCTGGGGATCGGCGTCGCCTACGTCGTGCTGTACCTCTTCGCTGCCCGCAACGGGGGCGAGCTGGGCTGGAACCCGGGGTGGCTCCCTTGGGTGACCTTCCCGATGCTGATCGTCGGCGCGGCCGCCACCTACGTGCTCTGGTTCCCCGGCTGCTGGCACGTCTCGCTCAAAGAGCTGCGGACCTACTTCGCCTCGCCGATCGCCTACGCCGTGATGGTCGCCATCTTCGGCATCTCCAACCTGATCTTCTGGTGGACGCTGAAGGGCATGATGGATCAGGGCCCGCAGGGCGGCGGCGACAACATCGCGATGACCACGATGACCACCTGCTTCCTGCTCGTGCTCATCTGTCCGCTGCTCACGATGCGGCTCATCGCCGAAGAGAAGCGCTCGGGCACCTACGAGATCATGGTAACGCGCCCCGTGCACGATCTCCAGATGGTCGTCGGCAAGTTCATGGGCGCGATGGGCGTCATGCTTGTCATCATCGCCGTCACCTTCCTGCAGCCGCTCATGGCCGAGGTCGGCGGCAACCCCGACTGGGGTCCGATCTGGAGCGCCTACCTCGGGTTGATCGGCTGGACGGCCGCCTTCGTGGCCATTGGGGTCTTCACCTCATCTCTCACCGCCAGCCAGATTGCCGCGGCCGCCATCTCCTGGTTCATCATGATCATGATGTGGCTCCTCAACGCCCTCCGCTCCGTCGATCCGGGCAAGCCGATCTCCAAGCTCGGCGAGTACATGTCCCCCAACGGCGTCATGGAGGAGTTCGCGCGGGGTA
>VGFB01001154.1 GCA_016869015.1 Armatimonadota bacterium | reverse complement strand
TGCGAACCTGATGACGGCCGACCGGCCGACCGGGCCGGAGAAGACGCAGACGGTGACGTTGTCGGCGAAGCCGAGCGACAAGGTGGACCTGTCGGCGAGCCTGTTCGACGCGTCGCGTCCGACCGGGGAGGAGTCGGTCCACACGCTGGGGATTGTGGCCCGGCCGACCGAGGCCCTGACGATCACGGGCACGCAGACGTCCACCGTGAAGCCGGGGCTACCGGACACGACGGCGACGGTTGTGACCTCGAGCCTGAAGGTCTCGGACGAGGTGACGGTCGCGGCGAACCTGAACAGCACGAGCGTCGAGGGGGCGGGCACCACGACGGTGACGTCGGTGGACGTGGCCTCGGTGCCGCCGGACGGGACGGGCCTGGGGATCAAGGCCGGGGTCGTGAACACCGATACACCGCTGGCGGAGGTCGAGCCCACGGTCCGGGTCCAGTTGGACTATACGACCCCCGCCGCGCTGACGATCAGCGGCTCCTATCACCAAGCCCCCGGCCTGGCGGCGCCGGAGGTGCTGTCCGCGCTGGCCCTGCCACTTCTGGGCGGGAAGCTGTCGGCGCACTTCCGCCAGCAGACGGCGAACCCCTCCGTCGTCCCCTGCCAAGCGATTGGGGCGGAGTACGTGCGGCCGGTGGGTTGGGGGCTGACCGGCACCGTCGGGTACGACACAGTCACGAACCTGGTGGGGCTGCCCCTGACGGCGTGGGGAGTCCGGGCGGGCGTCTCCGGCGAGAACCGTCTGCTCGGTAAGATCGACCTGCAGTACAGCGGGGGCGAAACCCGCAACAGCCTCGGTGGCGTCTCGTCCTCCACCGGGATCACGCTGTCGCTCGCCCGACCGATCCACGACCTGGGCACGCTGTCCCTGTCGGCGAAGCACACCGAGTTGGAGTTCTTCCCCGACGACGACCAGATCCGCCTGGACGCGAGCGTTACCTTCTGAGCCGCGCCGCTCCCCTACGCCAGTGAGACGGTGACCGTCGCGTCATCGATGCCGCCGGCCAGGAGGGTGAGGCTCGCCGGCCTGAGCCGGATGATGGCGTAGGTTGGGTCGGTGCGCCCCCCGGGGAAGTAGCGCACGAACTCGTCCTTCCAGAAGCGGTCCAGCACCTCAGGCGCCTGCGTGACCTCCGCCTCGCCCTTGACCATCACCCACGCGAACCCGCCCTCGCCCAGGTTGGGCCAGTAGACCGCCGCCTTGGGCTCGGCCGCGATCTGGGCGCACTTGTCCATCGTGCTCAGGGTCGCGTAGTAGACCGTGAGGTCATCCTCCACGAGCAGCGTCCCCATTGGGCGAGCGGCCGGATAGCCGTCCAGCCCGTGGGTGATCAGGATCGAGATGGGCGCGTCCTTGATGGACGCGTGCGCGGCGACGAGAGCTTCGGACCGATCCATCGTGCCTCTCCTCCGGATGGAATGCCGACGGACGTCGGCAAGAGGTGGTTTGCTGTCGGGCCGTCCAGTCCCTCCCCACCCGCCTATCTGACACGCAGGACGAAGGACTGCTCGGTTGCGCCGAGCCGGGGTATCTCGACCTGCAGCGTCACGGCGTAGTCGCCCCCGCCCGGGGGCTTCGCGGCGAGCAGACCTGACGCGGCGTCGAGGGTCAGCCACTCCGGGGCCTGCCTGAGCGACCAGGAGGGCCGCTCTTCGTCCCAGAAGGCGGCGTTGTAGGGGTTCTCGCCGATGGTCCGGCACCGGAGATCGCCGAGGCTCCGGATGGTTGCCGGGCGGTACTCCCACGCCTCGCCCGCCACAACGGCCGTCGGAGGCGAGGTGTAGATGAGGGGTCGCGGGACGGCGGCGTAGTCCGACGGTCCGCTGCGGTTCCCGCGCGCATCGACGGCGACCACCCGGTAGAAGGCCCGGTTGGCGTTCGGCAGCGTCACCCCCGGACCGATGACCGTCAGTTCGGTCTGGGCGACCTCCGCCACGAAGTTCGTCGGGAAGTCGGGCGAACGGCCGTCCGCTTGGTTGCCGACATTCACCTGATAGGGCCCATCGCTGACGGAGAAGCCCTGCTCGTCGCTCCCGTACACGCGGTAGGCGGCCGGGCGCCGACCGCGCGGGTTGGGCTCCCAGCGGAAGACCAGCCCGTCGCCCGACCGGGCCATCACCGGACTCAGCGGCACGCCCGGCCCGCGCGGCGTGAACCGCCACGCGTCCGACCACGGCCCCCAGACGCCCTCC
>VGFB01001153.1 GCA_016869015.1 Armatimonadota bacterium | reverse complement strand
GCGTGGGTCCTCCCATAGACGCACTAGCTCCGGTCACCGCGGGAGAGGGAGATGATCCCCTTCAGGCGATGGAGCAGGCGGGTGAGGGCGCCGGTCTCGGTGAGATCGTCGCGCTCCGCCAGCACCACAGCCAGCTCCTCCAGCGCGCGATGGCGGGAGGCCTCCTCCTTGGCGGTCAACAGGTCGATGCTCTGGACCGCGCGGTGGATGGCCAGCGCGCCCACAAGCAGGGGAAGCAGCTCGTCCCGCTTCTCCGGGTGCCCCAACAGATACTCCTGCAGCGGGCGCTCACGCCCCGCCAGGAGTTCCTCGATGTACTGAGAGAGTATCTCCGTTGGCATCGGTCACCTTGCCGGCTCGAGTCTTGGTGCGTCGCTGTTCGGCCATGGCCTCGACGCGCGCCCGAAGGCTGAGCATGCCCCGGTGCAACAGCGACTTGATCGCGCCCTCCGACTTGCCCATCACGTCCCCGATCTCCAGGAGCGACAGCTCCCCGATGAAGCGCAAGTAGACGGCCTGCGCCTGGGTCTCGGGGAGGTGGGCCAACGCCTCGCGGACGGCGTTCTGCGTCTGCTTGCGGGCGACGATCTCTTCGGGCAGCGGCCCTTCGTCCTCGAGGCGCTCGAAGAGGGAGACGAGATCGTCGAGGTCAGGGGTGTCGCTGACGGTCTCGATCTGCGCGCGGCGGCGGTAGAGGTCGACGACCAGGTTGCCGACCACCGTGTGCAGCCAGGGGTAGAGGCTGGCGCTGGAGAGGGGATCGAGCTTGAAGACGTTGCGGACGGCCCGCACGAAGGCCTCGGAGGCGATGTCGTGGGCGTCGTCCTCGTGGCCCAGCTTCATGAACGCCAGCTTGTAGAGGCGGGTGTAGTAGCGTTTGTGGAGCACCTCGAGGGCGCGGGTCTCGCCGCGCGCGGTGAGGTGCACGAGCATCCGGTCGTTGGCATGCTCGAGATCGCGTCGGCCGGTGATCAGCGCCAGGAGAAACAGCAGCGTCGCGATCACTCCATTCGGCGGAACAGCCGCCCAATGCCGCCGGGGGGGCGGCCCAACTGCGCGGCGTACCGGACGATACACAGCTCCTGGCCGCGGGTCTGCACCGAGCCGGGACGGCGGCGACGGACCTGCGCGATGGCTTCCTCCGCGTTGCTGCCGATCGAGACGAGATAGCAGGCGATCAGCGTCCCGGTCCGGCCGACGCCACCCAGACAGTGAACCGCGAGGCGGCCGCCGCGCTCCAGCTCGTGAGTCGTCTCCGCCACGAAGTCCCGCACATCCGCCGCCTCGGGTGTCGCCATGTCGGGCACGTGGTAGCGCAGATGCCGCAGGCCGCGAGCCGCGCACCACTCGCGCACGGGGTCGCCATAGTCCTCGGAGGCGACGGTCACCACGGCCGTGAACCCGCCGGCAGCCAGCAGCGCGATGTCGGCCTCGGTGGGCAGCGACATGGCGCAGAGGCGGTCGTCGACGATCCAATCGGCATCGTAGGGCAAGCGCGGATGAGCCGTCACAGGTCGAGTCTCCCCTGGGTCGGCTTGCCCGCGGGCGCCCGCCCGGCCTCCCGGGCCGCCGCCGAGGCCAGGCGGTCGGCCAGCACGTTCTTCTCGCGGTTCACATGCCGGATGCGACACGCCTCGAAGCGGTCGATCAACTGCGTGGCCTGGGCGTGGAGTCGCTGCAGCCCGGGGTTCTTCACCCGGTACTGACCGTTGAGCTGGCGGACCATCAACTCGCTGTCGGTGCGGACCTCGACCCGTCGGAGCCCCAGTTCGCGCGCAGCCTCAAGGCCCTTCAGCAAGCCGGTGTACTCCGCGACGTTGTTGGTCGCGTGCGCGATGGGGACGCTGATCTCCTGGAGCACGTCGCCGGCGGGCGAGAGAATGGCCACCCCGGCGCCGGCCGGGCCGGGATTGCCGCGGCTCGCGCCGTCGACGGCGATGATGGCCTGCAGGGCGGGCGGCTTGGAGTCCACGGGCGTCACCATGGGGGGATTGTACCCGGAGGCGAGTGACTTGGCAAGGCAGGGCCCGCCGGCGACCGAGGGCCGAGAGGACCGGGGGGCGTGATCCCCATTCGGTGAGGTGGAACGAGCCCCTCGGGGCGACGGTGAGAGCGCGGGTGAGCGGAGGGCGTCGTTGGCTGTGGGGGGCGTCGGCGCTCCGGAGGAGCGCAGGATGGCTAGTGCGGTGTCACTCGTGGTTGTTTG
>VGFB01001152.1 GCA_016869015.1 Armatimonadota bacterium | reverse complement strand
GGAAGTAGACGCCGTAGGTCCGAGGACCGGAGCCCCACTTCATCAGCGGGAACTGCCAGTTGCCGGTGTGCTCCGTGCCTCGCGCCCAGAACGCAACCGTCACGGCGTCGGGGCAATCCAGAAGCGGGTTGTGAGGCAGGCGATAGACGGTTCCCTGAAGGTCGACGGCCCTCCCCACGGGCCCCTCAATCCGCGCCGGGCCGTCCCAGGCCCAGACGCCCGGGGCGGGGTTGATCTCGCCCCACCCGAAGCCCACGCGGGTCCAGCGGAAACCCGCATCGCGGTTCAGCCGGGCGACGGTGGGCAGCTGATCCGCGCGGAAGCCGCCGATGTTGAACATCGAGCCGAAGGTGGCGTTCGGGTCGGGAGGGCGTGCCGGCTGCGGCTCGACGACGGCAAAGGGGGAGGACCACTCGCGCGTGCGCTCCTCTGTCCTCGCCTGGACCTCGAGGGTGTAGCTGCCGCCCTCCAGCGCGGCGATGGGCGCCGGCTCCTCCACCGTCCTGTCGGCAGGCAGCGAGACGTCACCGCCCCCCGCGCCGCACTCCTTCCCGTCCCACGCCACGATCCGCCACTCCAGCCGGAACGACAGCGTCGTCGGCCCCGAGTTGCTGACCCAGAAGGCCAACCCGCCCTCAGCGCGCTCGTAGAGCCGATTCGGGCGCTCGGGAGCCATCGCGCAGTCGAGGTGGTCGGCCGGCGCAACGTCGCAGGTCGCGCGGAGATCGCTGAGGTCTAGCGTGCACAGGGGCTCGGCGCCGGGCTTCGCGAGGACGGCGATCTGGCGGAGGTTGACCGGGTGGCTAATGGGCAGCTTCGCCTCCCCCAGCCGCAGCAATGGCGACCACCCCTCGCCGTCGCCGACGGGCACGGTGAGCTGCTGCCAGTCGGAGGAGTCGAGTTGGCCCACAAGGCGACGGAACCAGCGGCCTCGCGCGTCCTCGAGGTCCATCTGCAGCCGCCGGCCGGACCCGTCGCCCTGCACCCACACGGAAAGCTGTCGGCAGACGCCCCGGATGGCCGGGCCGGTGTGATAGGCTGAGAGGTAGTAGCGCTGCGGATCGCGGAAATCGGCCGAGAGTCGCAGGCAACCTCCCAGGCCCTCGCGACGCGGCTCGGCGACGGGCCGCAGGGCGCTATCGCCCAGCGTGTAGTTGATCCGGTTGCCGCCGACTTGCCAGTGCTCGGCGGACGTGAGGGGGTCGACCACGCGGTCGAGAACCTCACTGTGAACGAGGCTCGGCAAGACCAGAACGAGTGCCGCGAGCATCGAAGGTCCTCCAAGGTCAGCGTCGTGGGGCCCGGGGTGGGCCACCGCTTCGGCGGGCAGGAATGCCCGGCTCACCGCAACCAGGACACTCAGTCCATCATCGCTCTTGTCCCGTACGTCGCCTCATAGACGGCCCGGGCCCGCTCCAGGTCTGCGTGCAGCGTGCTCTGCGCGTCGGTGAAGCGATCGGGGAAGTGCGTCCGCAGCCGGGAGAGGACGTTCTGGGCGTGCTCGAGGTAGGCGGCGGCGAGCGCGTGGGAGTGCGGGGTCGCCACGATCTCCTCGAAGCGGGTCACGAACGGGTTGAAGCCCGTGCCCTGACCGAACAGGAGCATCCCCGGGTACAGCTCGACGAGGTCGGCCAGCGTCTCCTGTTGGTCGGGTGTCTGGGCGAGGTGTAGGATCGCCTGACCGATTGACCGTTCCGGATCGTAGGCCCGGGGGTTGTAGGCGAAGTCGGCGATGGTGAGCAGCGGGAGGCGGTTGATCTCGTTCTGCGCGTGCATGGGGTTGGACAGGTACCCGTCGCAGACCTCGACAAGGTCAGGATCGCGCCCGATCACGGGCCCCAGGTGCATCGTGGGGTTCGCGTCGTTCACCGGGTAGTTGTCCCAGATGATGAGCCGATGGCCGACCGCGCGCCGGAAGGACTCCGCTGCGGCGCGGGTGATGCGCGGGGTCACGACCGCATCGCCGGTCCAGAACACGTAGATGTCCGGGTGCAGCTCTTGAGCCCAGACCTCCAGGTACTCCCGCGCGGCGGGCTCCTCCCCCGTCCCCCAGTAGAACGTTGGGCAGAGGATCATCTGGGCGTGAGGGTCGCGCTCGCGGAGGCGGGCGAGGAGGCGGTTGGCGAGGCGCGCCTGCCCCGCCGCGTCGACCCCCGCCGTGATGTCGTCGAACTGCAGGTTGAACCACTGCACCTTCAGGCTTTGCA
>VGFB01001151.1 GCA_016869015.1 Armatimonadota bacterium | reverse complement strand
CGCCCGGATCCGCACGACCGACGAAGCGCCGCCTTCGATCGGCGTGACGGGCGCTCGCACATCAACCACGCAATCGCGCTCGGGATCCAGCGCGGTCGAGCTGAGCCGCAGCGCCCCGCCGCTGAGCGTCGCCTCCGCCCCGGCCCCCGGCGAGTTGATCACCCTCACCGGCGGCGCCTCCCGCAGCCGGCCCGCATCAAAGACCACCTCCGGGCCGCGCTCCTCCCCCGGGTCCGGCCACCCGAGCGCTCCCCCAGGGAAGCTCACCACGCGGCCGCGGTCCTCCAGGACCAGAGCATACCGCAGCGCTCCGGACGCAACGGCGCCCGTCGGCACGTCGCCCGCGAAGCGATAGGGACCGGTGCGCCGCAGGCGAAGCCGCCGCTCTCCGTCACCCTGGCGCAGGCACAGCGTCACGTGGCCCGTAACGGCGGTGCACTCGGCCTCGAGGCGGGCAGTCTCCCCGGCCACGACGGCGTCGAGGGGCTGATGCCACAGCGCGGGCGGGCGGTCCACGGCCGGCGGCGCGAAGTACTCGGGATCGACGGGCAGGTCGGTCGTCGCTCCCCGACGCCCCAGGCAGTACACACCAGGCCACACCGCAAACGCCCGGCCGCGCACCGTCGGCCGGCGCCCGTTCCCTGCGCCCACCGGCGCGATCGTGAACTCACTGCCCAGATCGGGCAGCCGGATGAGCATCTCGCGCTCGGCCCAGATCACCCGTGCCGTCTCATCGTCCACCGTGCGCCGCGCGAACGGGTCGGCCACCCACACGCTGTCCGGGTAGACCTCCAGCCGCCAGACCCCGGCAGCCAGGCGATCCAGGAAGTACGCTCCCGTCCCCTCGTACCGCACGACCGGCGAGCTCCCGACCCCGGCCACGCGCTCCAGCCGCTCCGCCGCCGGGGGGGGCGTCGAGGTGTCGCTGCTATAGAGGTGCTCCGTCGGGGTGACCAGCTCGCTCAGCCCTTCACCGTAGCTGACGCGGAAATCGCCGAAGCGGTCCGCGACCGGCGTGCGGCCGAAGCTGGCCCCGCGCGGCAGCCGACGGAACGCCTCGCCCGCGATCATCAGGCTGATGGCCTTGCCGGGCGTGTACGGCAGCGAGAGGTAGTGCGTCTGCCAGCAGCCGTTGCTCGCGGCGAGGGGCCAGGCATCGTACTGGAACTGGTTGGCGAACTGCGCGCCGCCCGAGCGGAGGGCCCGCGCCATCGCGGGGTACACGTACGGCCGGCCCACATCCGCCGCGTCGAACTCGTAGACCCCTTTCAGCTTCCTCGTCAGCCGCTCGTCGCGCAGCGGGGGCAGGTCATCGACCAGCCCGAGGCAGTTGGCCGTGAGCATGCGGCCCGCCACCAGGCCCGTCGGGTACCAGCCGAAGGTCATGCCGTCCGCTGTGCTGGCCGCCACGGCCCCCGCCCGGTCGAACCAGCCGTTGTACAGGAGCGGCTTGCGGCACCCCGTCCCGCGGATCGCGCCGACCAGCGCGTTGACGTAATCGGTGACGTGCGCGTCGGTGGTGCCGGCGGGGTAGAGCGGCTCGTTGATCAGTTCGAACGCCAGCACCGCCGGGTCCTCGGCGTAGCTCAACCCGGTCTCGGGGTTGACGTGCTGCACGAACTGCGCGAGGTACCGCTGCTGCGCCGCCCGCGGCTCGCCCGCGTCTCCGGTCAGCCGCTGCATCGGGTAGATCGTCGCAAAGCCGGGGGATTCGTTGTCCGTCGCGTACGACACGATGGGGGTCAGCACCATGTACAGCCCGCGCCGCTTCCCCACCGCGATGAGGTGATCCAGCAGGGCCAGGTGATCGGTGCTCAGGAGGTTGCCCGCAGGGTCGCTGATCTCGCGATCCCACACCGGCATGCGGAGACACGTCAGGCCCAGCCGCGCCAGGTGCAGCACGTCCTGGTCGATCACCTGCCGCCGGTCCAGGCCCAGCTTCTCGAGCGCTCCGTACTCGATGGTGAACGGAACGCAGTAGTTGACCCCGAACAGCGCCACCTCGCCCCCGTCGTCCCGCCACCGGAGCACGCCATCCTCACCCAGCTCGGCCGGCCGGTTCGCCGGACTGCCCCCGGCCGTTGCGGCCAGCAGCAACAGCAGCGCCCCGAACGCATATCGGCCCAGCCCGCTCATGGCGCCTGCGGCCCCTCCCCGAACGCCACGCCCGCGGCGCGGAGGTTCGCCTGCAGCTCGGGTACGGACAGATC
>VGFB01001150.1 GCA_016869015.1 Armatimonadota bacterium | reverse complement strand
CTGACGACCACACTGCCCCGACCCACCAGCCGCCCCTGCGGGGCTGACGATCACACTGCCCCGACCCACCAGTCGCCCCTGCGGGGCTGACGATCACACTGCCCCGACCCACCAGTCGCCCCTGCGGGGCTGACGACCACACTGCCCCGACCCGCCCTGGCTCTATTGCCACGCCTGTTCCCTCATCGACCCGAAAGCCACTTGACGCCGATTAGGGAATCTACTCTCGGTGGTCACACTCCCCGGCGCGGGTCCGGTTGCTTTGTCGGGCGGCGCTGTGCTATACTCGCCGGAGAACGACCGCCTGCTGCGGACGCCTCTCGGCTCAGGAGAGGAAGAGGGAAGTCGTGGACGACGGCCCAAGTAGCCTGGGGCTCGTTGGCCTGGTGGTGTTGTTGGCCGCGCAAGCCCTGTTCTCGGCGTCAGAGATCGGTTTCCTCGCCATATCGCCGGCGCGAGCGCGGCACATGCGTGACGCGGGTTCGCGCGTCGCCGGCTTGATCATCCTCCTGAAGCGGTACCGCCCCTTCGCCTTGGCCGCACTGTTGCTGGGCATCACCGGCGCGGTGTACGAGTCCGAGCACATCGCGGCGGTGCTGACCATCCGGGCCCTGGGCCCGGAGCTCGGGCCCAAGTGGGGCCCGCCCCTTTCGATCGCCTGGCTGACGGTGCTCGTGTTGGTCTTCGCCGAGGTAACGCCGATCTCGTGGGCGGCCCACAACCCCGTGCGGGCGGCGAAGCTGGGCGCCTGGCCCATCGCCGTCCTCGCGGTCGTCGCCCTGCCGGTCACCCTCGTCCTGGCGGCGTTCTCCGTGCTGCTCCAGCGAGTGCTGGACCGGGTGGGCGGCTCAGCCCCGGCGTACACCGAGAATGAGCTGAAGACGATGATCGGCGCGATCGCGGAACGCGGGGAGTACGCTCCGGCGCACGAGCGGATGCTCAAGGGCATCCTCAACTTCGGCGACCAGACGGCCGCGCAGGTGTTGCGGCCGAGGCCCGACATGGTGTGCGTGAACGCCGAGCAGACCCTGGGCGAGGCGCTCGACCTGATGCTGGAGCGCCGCCACTCGCGGCTGCCGGTGATCCGGGATGATCGCGACGACGTCGTGGGGGTGCTGTACGCGAAGGACCTGCTACCCTACATCCGGCGGGGCGAGGTCGACAAGCCCTGCCGGCTGGTCGCGCGGCCGGCGCTGTTCGTGCCCGAGAGCCTCTCGGTCGACCGGTTGCTGCGCCAACTGCAGGCCGGGCGGCGAGTGCTGGCGATTGTCCAGGACGAGTACGGCGGCACTGCGGGGCTGGTGACGGTCGAGGACATCCTGGAGGAGATCGTCGGGCCGATCCGGGACGAGTACGACCAGGAGGAGCCGGAGGTCCGCGTGCTGGGCGACTCGGAGTGGAGCTTCGCGGCGACCGTGAACCTCCACGAGGTGGACAACTACGTAGCGAGCGAGCTGCCGGAGGACGAGTACGACACGCTGGCGGGCTGGCTGTTGGACTTGGCGAAGCGCATCCCCACGGAGGGCGAGAGGTTCGCCGTCGGGAGGCTGGAGATGACGGTGGAGCGGATGGATGGGTCGCGCATCGACCGGGTGCGTATCGTGGAGCACGACGCCAACGACGAGATCCGGAACGGCCCCGCGGTCCCAGGGCAGGTGTAGGGCTTGAACGACGCCTACGCGGCGGCATTGCTGGCGGGCATCGGCCTCCTGTTGGGGACGAGCTTCTTCTGCTCGTGCTCGGAGGCGGCGTTGGTCGCCGCCAGTCGTGTCCGGCTTGCCCGGCTGGCGGAGGAGGGCGATCGCCGGGCCGCCGACGTGCTTGCGCTCACCCTCTCGCCAACCTTCATCAGCGCGCTGATCGTCAGCAACAACCTGATCAATGTCACGATCTCCTGCCTGGCCACCCTGCTGGTCATGAGGCCCGGCGTCGTGGGACTGGGTGATGACGTCTTCCGCATGCTCATCCTCGTTGGCGTGCTGCTGTTCGGCGAGATCACGCCCAAGAACGTCGGGGCCGCCTATCCGACGGTGATCTCGCGCTGGGTGGTCCGGCCGGTGCGCGCGCTCACGTGGCTACTGTCGCCGATCGTCGTCGCCGCTACGGCAGCCGGGAACTTCATCCTGCGCGGCGCGGGCGTGCGGGAGCTGCATGGGGGGCACTTCATCACGAAGGAGGACCTGCGGGCGGCGGTCGACGTGGGCGAGGAG
>VGFB01001149.1 GCA_016869015.1 Armatimonadota bacterium | reverse complement strand
GCCGGGGGGGATGCCGCTGGTGCGGGCGGTCTCCTCGAGCAGCCGCAGGCGCTTCACCTCGCCCCGCGGCACTCCCGCGAGCCCCTGGTACACGTCCACCACCAGGAAGCGCCCCGGCTGCCCGCCGCCGGCGCCGTCGGGCATGACCGGCGGTCGCGCGCGCGGCGCGACGGGCATCGGTGCATAGCATGAGATATCCGGCTCGCAGTGCACGAGCTCCCGGTTACCCTCCCGGTCGATCAGCTCAATGATGCCGTGAGCCCCGACGGCGTTGTTGGCGATCAACACGTCCTGGTCGGAGAGCGGCCACGGATCGCACGGGCCGACGGTGAGGCCCTGGTCCATGCGGGTCGGGTACTCGGGCGTCAGGTTGGAGATCGCCGCCAAGTTGTTCTTCCCCAACTGGGGGTCGATCAGCCCGATGGCTCCCACGGCCTGCCCGTTGTGCGGCGTCAGCGACGCGACGACGTGGCGGCCGCCCGGCACAGCGCGCGCGTCGAGGAGCGCCGTGGGCATGGAGAGGTTATTGGCGAAGAGCGCCTCCTCGTGCGTGCCGTCGGGCAGCGCCGTCCAGAGGCTCTGCATGTAAAGGGCGGTCTTGTCGACGTACTCCCAGCGCCCGTAGAGCACCCGACCGTCCTCGGTGATCGAGGGGTCGAACTCGGTGACGTTGTTGGAGGAGATGCTACGCAGCCCGCTGCCGTCGGCGTTGACCACATGCAGCGTGTCCACGCCCGAGTTGAAGCAGGGCACCAGCGCGCGGGGGCGGGTTGAGGTGAAGACGAGGCGGCCATCGGGGAGGTAGGCCGGGCCGATGTCGTCGTAGAGGTCGCTGTCGGTCAGCCGCCGGAGGCCCGCGCCGTCCAGGCCGATCTCGTAGAGGTTGGTGCGCAGGTTGGCGGCGGGCTTGTACGCGAACAGGAGGCGCGTGGCGTCCCAGGAGAGGTCGGGATCGCGGTAGACCCCGGCGCCCAGCGTGGCCGCCGTGGACGGGTCGATGATTGGGCGCACCTGCGAGGGCCCGTCGAGGTCGGCGGGGTTCTCCCGCACGTAGATCCCGCCGCCCGGATGCCAGGTGTAGTACGAGTCGTAGATGTGCCCCGCGAAGTACGGGTGCTGCTTCACGAAGAGGAGCGGCGCGCGGAGCCGCGCCAACTGCGCCCGAGCCTTGAGCTCACGCGCCCGTCGGAACGCGGCGCGACCCTCGGCGGAGGGGGCCTCCGCGGTCCACGTCGCCCCCGACCGTTCGGCAAGCTCTCGCGCGGCCGCGAGGGTCTCCTCGACGGGCTCGCGGTACAGGAAGCCCTCGGCGTGCCACGCCTGCTCGGCGAGCGTCGCGGTCCAGCGATAGGGGAACACGCCCCCCTTTGCACGGGCCGGCTCGACGCGCCCGCTGTCGTCTCCGGCCCGGCAGACGACAGCGTCTCGGTCAACCTCCAGCTGCACCGCGGCCTCGGCCGGAACGAGCTCCACCACGATGGGCGTGAGCCACACGGGCCCGGCCTGCGCCGCGACCCCGAGGGAGACAAACTCCGGCGGGTATGTGCCGCCCGGGCGGCGCAGCAGCTCCGCCGGGAACCTCAGCGTCAGCCCGCCGCTCGCGGGCAGCGGGAAGGTCGCCTCCCAGCCGCCCTCGACGGCCGCAAGCCCGTCGCCCACGCGGCAGGGGCGGTCCGCGGTGAGCAGCTCCGCCGCCGGGCCTGCCGAGCCCAGGTCGGTGAGGTCAACGGGCGACTCGATCCGCAGGTAAGCGCGCTCGCCATCGCGGCAGGCCGCGACCCGCAGCGTGAACGGTCCCGCCTCCCACGGGCCGAACAGGGGACCCACGGGGAAGCGCGTGACGCTCTCCCAGGCGGCGCTTTCCGGCCGGCCGTCCACCCTCGGCAGCGGCAGCCGCAGCGACCCGGCCGGGACGCTCATCTGCGGCCACCGCGCGACCTCACCCGTCCGCGCCCGGCCGGCCGCGAACGCCACCGACCGCAGCTCATCCAGCCACCAATACGCTTGGCGCTCGGGTGGCGCGGCTCGCCCTGCCGCGGCGATCAGCAGCGCCGCCGGGATCGCCCAGTGCCGTCGTCCGCTCATGGCGTTTCCTCGGCCCCCAGCAGTCGCACGCGATAGGGGTCTTGCGGCCCCGCCTGCTGCATCGCCTTCTCGGCGATCCCCCGGTCCCCCGCGTTCTCCTCGAAGCTCCACTGCCCCACGACCGACGCGTCA
>VGFB01001148.1 GCA_016869015.1 Armatimonadota bacterium | reverse complement strand
CCCCCGCATGACTGCCGTCGGGCGCCTCATCCGCAAGATGAGCGTCGACGAACTGCCGCAGCTCTGGCACGTGCTGACCGGCCAGATGTCCATCGTCGGCCCGCGCCCGCCCGTTCCCGATGAGGTGGAGCGGTACGCGCCCTGGATGATGGAGCGCCTGAGCGTGAAGCCCGGCCTGACGTGCATCTGGCAGGTCAGCGGCCGCAGCGACATCGGCTTCGATGAGTGGATGCGGCTCGACGTGGAATACGTCCGCAACCGCTCCTTCTGGCTCGACCTGAAGATCCTCGCCCAGACGATCCCCGCCGTCCTCACCGGCCGAGGGGCCTACTGACCGACAACCACCCTCCCCTGGGTGTGTCCACAACCTCAGACGCGGCCCGATTGGGTAGGTCGGGCCGCGTCTGGCGTTCTGCCCCGATTCGCCAAGCCGGAGGACGGCACCCGCGGGGCAGGAGACGTGTTGGGGTAAACCGAAGGCTGAGGTTGCGCATACTGGAGAGTGACGGTTGCCCGACGTGACGGAAGGCTCGACACGCATGGGAGACAGCGATGCCGCATTGGTGGCTCGCACGCGAGCGGGCGACCGGGCGGCGTTCGACCAACTGGTGCGGCTCCACCAGCGCACGGTGTACCGACTGGCCTACCGGCTGCTCGGCGACCCGGACGACGCCGGTGATGCCACTCAGGAGACCTTCCTGAGAGCCTACGAGAAGCTGCCGCGATTCCGGGCCGACGGCAACTTCCGGAACTGGCTGTTGACGATCGCTACGAACCACTGCATGTCGTTCCGCAGGTACCGGCGGCGCAGGATCGTGGAACCACTCGATGAGACGGTGAAGGGCGAGCCCCCCGACTGGGCTCCGCAGGCCCCGGCGAACCCCGCCCGGTCTGTCGAGAGCCGAGACGAGTTGGAGCGGCTGAGACGGGCGATTGCTGAGCTCCCGCCTCGCCAACGGGCGGCCATCACGCTCTTCACCTTGCAGGACCAATCTATCGCGGGCGTGGCAGAGATCATGCGCTGCTCCCAGGGCACCGTCAAGGCCACGATCCACCGCGCCCGCGAGAATCTTCGGCGGGCTCTCGAGACGGCCGAGGGGCAGGCGCTCAGCGGGCGCCCCTCCCTCTCGGAGAGGATGTGATGACCATGAGATGCCGCGATGCCATCCAGCTCATCCACGAAGAACTCGACGGGACGGTCTCCGCAGAGAGCCGGCGCCGCCTGCACGAGCACCTCGAGGCCTGCCCGGCCTGCGCGCAGGAGTACGAGGCCTTCGCGCGGCAGGAGGCGTTGCTGCGGGAGCTCGCGCTTGAGGAGCCCGTCCCGGCCGACTTCGACGCCCTGGCCCGCTCGATCTCTCACGAGACGCGCAGGCGCGACCGTCGGCCGGTGGGAGGCCTCGCGCCGTCGTGGGGTCTGTCAACGGCCCTGGCGGCGGCGTGCCTGCTGATCGGCCTCAGCTTCGGGCACGTGGCCCTGCCCAGGACCATCACCCGAACCCAGACGGTCGTCCAACCCATGGAAGTGCCGGGCCGGGTGCGCGAGGTGCGGGTGGAGAAGGTCGTGACGCGGCCGGTGCCGGTCCCGGTGGAGGTCGTACGGACCCGGACTGTGGTGCGACGGGCGCCGGCTGCTCCGGCGCCGCCCCGTCCCGTTCCGGCGTTGGCGGTCGAAGAGCGGACCGCTGCGACAGAGCCCGCCCCCGTTGAGCCGGTCCTGGTCGCCGAGACCCGACCGTCGGCCGCCCACCTGGGGCTCGGAGCGCCTCCCGCAGCGACGACCTCCGGCTCGGCCTACGGCGCCGCCTTCGCCAGCTACAGCACGGCGCGGATCAGCTCGACCGACCTGCGGCTCATCGCGAGTCGTCTCCGGTCGGACATGAGGGATGTGGACGTCGCCCTCGGCACCCCGACACTCGCCGCAACGCTGGTGTCGGACATGGAGCGCGCCGAGGCGGCGATGGACCGGTCGCTGTCCGCCGGGCCGGCGGCCGCAGCAACATCGAGCGAGGACACGCGGTAAGGATGGGACCCGAAATGCGAGGCAGCAACGGATTCTGCGTTCCGATGGCGATCGCGCTGATCGCGCTGGCGGTCGGCCCGGCCTGGGCTGGGGAGACGGCGCCCGCGGTGGAGGCCCTGCTCCCGGACCTCCTGCGGACGGACCTGGGCCAGCCCGTTCCCATGGCGGCGATCAAGTTCGGTCCGGAGTTCTGGC
>VGFB01001147.1 GCA_016869015.1 Armatimonadota bacterium | reverse complement strand
CCAGGATTGACGTTGTTGCCCGAGTCCCCGCACCCCGCCAGCGCCGCCAGGCAGACGATCACGCCCCCCCAGACCAAAGCCGTACCGATCTTCATCAGCTGATCACTCCTTGGAGTCTGCGTCCCGGCGAGGTGACCCCCTCGCGGTCGCGGCTCACCGATCCACCAGGATGCTCTGAATGATGGTCGCGCGCTGCCCATCCTGCGTCACCGCCTCGATCTGCACGAGGTAGCGACCGCTCGGGACCCGCGTCTGCGCATCGGAGGTCAGGTCCCACGTCAGGGTGTTCGTACCGGCCGGGGCCGAGGCTCCCTGCCCCAACGTGCGGACCAGCCGCCCACCCACATTCAGGACGCGCGCGCTGACCTCAGCATCCGCCGAGAGAACGTAGCTGACGGCGGCGACGGCGCCCTTGACCTGCGCCCCGGCGGGCCGCAAGGTCAGCCCGGCGGAGGTGCGCGGCTTCACCTGCAGGCGGAACTCCCTGGCTCCGCCCTGCCCGCTGTGGTAGACGTAACTGGACGTCGTCCGGGCGTAGATCGACTTCCCGGCGGCCACGTCCACCAGCGTCACCGTCAGCTCCTCCGGCACCTCGCTCAGATCGGGCAGGGAGAGCTGTACGTCGGTGTCCGCCATCGAGGCGTTGACCGTGAGCTTCCACTCAACGCCGGTCCCGGCTTGGGCCCTCAGGTCGCACGCCAGTGCCTTCCCGTTGGCGCCCTCAACCACGACGTCCACGGTGTCCGGTAGCGGGGGCGGATTGGCGACGCGCAGCGCGCCGGTCCTGGCCGAGACGCCCACTACGCTGCACGCGTCGGCCGTACCGGCCGCAGCCGCCACAATCGGGATCCGCCAGTTGTCGCGATCGGCGGCGAAGGCCGGGGTCCCGCTCGTCGTGGCCGCGGGAGACGTCCCCGGCGGCATGGCCGTGATGGACAGGCCCTGGACGTCCGACAGAAGCCAGATGCCCTCCCAAGCGTCGACCCAGCTGCGCCCGCCCAGCGCCGGTACGTTGGAGATCAGCCGGTACTGCCGCCCCTCCAGCGCGAAGCCATAGGGCGCCAGGCTGTCCGCCGCGTTCGGCGACAGGTTGCCGAAGCCGATGGCCGCCGGGAACGGGTTGGCTGCCATGTACCAGCCCTCGTCGACGGTGAACAGGTACGGCGCGGTCGGCGACACCGGGGTCCCCGCTACCTGGATGTCGGTCTGCTGACCGTACCGCACGAAGAACCCGCGGCTCGGCTTCACGTCCAGGTACTCGTGGTCGGGGTTCGACGTGACGGTCACGTACTGAGGCGGCGATGCCGTCCCCACCCAGCGAGCCACGTCGCGGCTGCCGAAGATCGTCTCTGCGTCATCATCCCGCGGCGTAACCGGCACCCCGACGAAGTGGGTGCCCGCGTCGAAGCGCCGGGTCAGCACTGGGTAGCCGATGAAGTCGATGCCGGACATGTTCCCGTCCACGTTCAGGTCGGTCGCGTCAACACCGGGCGCGGGCTCAAAGATGTACCCGTCACGGCTGACCAGCAGCGTCCGCAGACCGGCCTTGACGCCCGTGAGGGTGTACTGGCCGGCCCGGTTCGTTACGGCGACACTGGTCCCGCCCTGCACTTCGACCTTCACGCCGGCCAGCCGGTTCCCCAAGGCATCCTCGATGGTGCCCGTGATGCTGAAGGTGACTGGCGACGCCGTGAAGTCGATGCCCGTCGCGTCCGCACTGGCCACCACCGCCTGCTGGGAGGCCGGGCTGAAGTTGTAGTTCGTCAGCGACGCCGTCACGGTGTAGGTGCCGCTGGGGACGCCGTCCAGCTGGTACGTCCCGTCCGTTCCCGTGGTGACGGTCCGCGTCCCGTCCGTGATCGTGACGCCCGCCAACCCGACGCCGCCCTCGAGAACCTGGCCCTCGATGCTGTACAGCGTGCGGGTGGCATCGAAGTCGATGCCGGAGGCATCAAGGTCGGGGTTGCCGTCGTTGTTCGTGTCCCGCAGACCGACGTACACGAGCTGGCTCGGATTGCCGTTCTTGCGGGAAGCGAAGGTGTAGTCCGTCAGCGAGGGCTGAACCCGATAGGTGCCGTCAAGCAGGCCCATCGCCTGGAAGACGCCCGTACCCACCGTCTTGACCGTCTTCACCACTGCACCCGTCTGCGGGTCGGTGAGCGTCACCGTCACGCCGGGCACACCCACGACGGCCGTGGTTGCATCGGCGATCGTCTCCTGG
>VGFB01001146.1 GCA_016869015.1 Armatimonadota bacterium | reverse complement strand
TGCCGCCCCTGGACGTCCGCGCGACGGCGCCGGCGGAGATGGTCGAGCTGGCGGCGCGCTTCGCCCTGGAACGGGGCAAGGACGCCCTCGCGGTGCGGGCCCTGCGCGAGGCGGAGGCCCTGGAGAGGACGTGCCGCGCCTACTCCGATCTCGCCCTGCAAAGCCTGGCAAGCGGGGACACCGCGCAGGCGGCCTTCGAGCTGATGCCGGCCGCCCGGCTGAACTGGGCGCGCCTCACTTCGGAGGCGCGACGGGAGTTCGTCACCGGGCTGGGCGTTCAGGCGGGCGAGCTGGCGTCCTCGCTGGGCGCCGAGAGCGCTCGGGGGCGCATCAGCGGCGGTCGAGCTCTCCCCGACTTCCCCGCCTGGCAAGCCTACGGCCCGCTGCTGCACGCGCGCTGCCACACCGCCCCGTGCGTGTCCGACCTCCCGCTCGAGGTCTCGGCGCCCCTGGCCGCCCGCTTCCTGCTGCACAACGGGGAGCTTGCCGATCGGGCGATGCAGGCCGCGGGCGGCGCGCTCCCGTTGCTGCGGGCCCTGGCGGCCGAGACCGACCCCGACCTGCACGACTTCGCCCGGCGCCACGCCGAGGCGACGACCCGATACCGCGCGCTCCACGAGGAGGGCCTCGTGCGTGACCCGCGGCTGGCCGACGCACCGGATCAGCCGCCCGCGGCGCCGGCCCCTGACCCGGAGCCCGAGGAACCGCCCGAGGCCGACGAGCCGGACACGGCCCCCCCGGCGGCTGAAGAGGAGCCCCCCGACCGGACGGACGCCGCCCGCCGGGGACTGCAGGACGTGCAGGCCCTGCTCCTCGGTCGTCCGGAGCGGGAGTGGCGGAACGCGCTGGCGGAGCTGGCCGCGACGCACCCGCTGAGCGTATTCGCCGTCTGTACGGTGGGCGGGGGCGAGCTCGGGACCTTCGTGATCCCGACCGGCCCGCGGGCCACCGAGTTCCTGGACGCCGTCGGCGGGGGGTAGGACGAGATTGGGGACAGGCGAGGTGGTCTGGGAGCCCTACCGCCAACCGGGGACAGACCTCCTTCTCGCCCAAGACGACGGGCGAATGGAGGTCAGTCCCCAAGGCTCCACCCCCCGTTCATGCACGCTCGCAGGACCCGCCGCCTACCCGCCGGAGACCGAGGAGCGGTGCACGTACCCGCAAGCCTGGCAGTGGTACGTGATCGGCCGGCCGCCCCGAAACATCGCCCCGGCCTTGCACTTGGGACAGCGGCCCAGGATCACGTATCGGAAGAGGAGCTTGGCCGCGATCAATCCGCCAAGGGCGCTGCCGAGGAACGCGACCGGCCGGGACCATTCCGCCAGGGCGCTCAAGTGGCGGGTCGCCGGCAGGACGAGATAGGGCCCGCCCAGGAACCCCGCCATCGTCCCCACCGCATAGAGCACGAGATGCAGGGCGATCGGCAGGCGTAACGGCCAGTCCGCGTAGGCCGAGCCGGGGCCGATGGCCGGGGGCTCCGGGGTCGGCCCCACCTCCTCCGGCGTCCCGACATCGCCGGGCAGGGACGGCGTGTCCCAGGGGAGCCTCACGATGGGCAGGGGAGGCGGGGGAGGCGGAGGGGGTTCGGGGTCGGGCAGGCGCACCCCGCGCGGGACGGGCGGGGGCAAAGAGGCCCGATCCAGGCCCCGCCCACAGTGCCGGCAGAGGGTGACGAGGGTCGACACGGGGTTCTCCCCGCCGCAGTGCGGGCACGTGCGCTTCGCCATGGGCGAACTCGGGCTCCGTTCCGTTGGTCGGCGACCCCTGGACTACGGCCCCAACGGCCGGGACGTCGCCAGGGCAATGCTCCTTTCCGTCTCGCTCACGGCGCAGTAGTAGTGGTAGAAGACACCCTCCTGCTCCAGCACGAACGGCTTGTGCGCGTGGACGGCGTCGCAGGTCCCGGGCGCGCCGTGGGTGAGGATGGGGTTGTGCTCCGACTTCCGCCAGCGCGTCAGGCTCCCGTCCTCACTCAGCGCGACGCCGTCCCCGGCATGATGCCCGTCGAACCCGTAGTAGAAGAGATGCCACACGCCCCCGATCCGGTTCAGCACCGGGTCTGAGACGAAGCGGCTGTCCCAGGCGCCCTCCGGCCCTACGCGCAGGAGGGGGTTGTCGGGGTGCTTGTCCCAGCGCAGCAGATCGTCCGAGGTCGCCAGGCCGGTCTGCTCGATCCAGCCGTCCGCCCGATCCTTCGCGTTGTAGAGCATCACGAACCGGCCGTCG
>VGFB01001145.1 GCA_016869015.1 Armatimonadota bacterium | reverse complement strand
AGGGGTTCATGCCCAGCGCGAAGGGGGTCTTGCCCCGCACCGCCAGGCCGGCGGCCACCCCGATGAGGTTCTGTTCGGCGATTCCGACCTCGATCGCGCGCTCGGGGAACTCCCCGTGCAATGGACCCAGGAAGCCCCAGCAGTCACAGCTCACCCCACAGATGCGGGGGTCCTCCCGCGCCAGCTCCAACAGCAGTTCACCAAACGACTTCGCCACTGGGCGCTTCCCCTTCCGTTGGGGGACGGGCATGCCGGCCCATCCCCGTTGCGGTCACTCGACGCCGAGCTCGCTCAGCGCCGTCTGCATCTGCTCGGGGCTGAAGCGGTCCATGTGGTGGTGCCGGCTGAGCGAGACGCCCTGCCCTTTCACCGTCCGCGCGACGATCGCCGACGGCTTCCCAGCCTCGAAGGGCAGCGCCTCCAGCGCCTCGACGATCTGCCTCATGTCGTGCCCGTCGATGGCCCGCGCGCTCCACCCGAAGGCGGCCCACTTCTCCGCGAGGGGCTCAAGAGCCATCATCTGCTCCGTCGGGCCGGTCTGGTACATGTTCCGGTCCACAATCGCGGTCAGTCCGTCCAGCCGGTGATGCGCCGCCGCCATCGCGGCCTCCCAGTTCGAGCCCTCCTGCAGCTCCCCATCTCCGACCAGCACAAACACGCGGTTCGCAGCCCCGTCCATCCGGACGCCGAGGGCCGCACCAACCCCCACCGAGAGCCCGTGTCCCAGAGACCCGGTCGACACATCGATCCCCGGCGTCACCCGCGCGCAGGCATGCCCCGGCACCAGGCTGTCCAGCTCGAGATGCCGAGTTAGCTCCTCCCCAGGGAAGAAGCCCCTCATCGCCAGCGCCGAGGCCAGCGCCGGCACACAATGGCCCTTGCTCAAGATGAAGTAGTCCCGTCCCCCCCACGCCGGGTTCGCGGGATCGATCCGCAGCACGTGAAAGTACAGCGCCGCCAGCAGGTCGGCGATGGACAACGACCCGCCCGTATGGCAGTCCGACATCCCCGCGATCCGCACCACATGCCGGCGGATGCAGCGGGCCTGCTCAGCCAAGTGAGCGACCAGGTCGTCTCGCGAGGTCGTCATGCACATGCTCCGATCCGGACGAGCGCGCGGTGGGCAGGAGGGCGAGGGGATGGCGAACGGAGGTCACAGCGTTGCCGCATGGCGCAGAGTCACTCACAGGCCTCGACGGTCACCAGGACCACCGAGAGGTCGTCGAAGGCGGCCAGCCGGCGGTCGGCGGTCACGAAGGCCAGGTCGGGCTTGCCGTCCAGGACCAGTTGCCCGTCAGCCGTCACCGCGCCCTGCAGGACCACCTCAGTGGTCGCCATCCGCGTCACCTCCGATGCCGATCGCCGTCGCCCTGCGCCTGGTAGTATGCTCCGAGCAGAGGAGGGTGTCAACGGCGTCGGTCACACGTACTCCGGCGTCTCTGATCTTCCGCTGCGGGCCGAGCGCTCGGCGGTCTCCAGCACCGAGATGACCCGCCGTCCGTCCTCCCCCGAGACGGGCACAGGCGCGCCGTGCAGCAGGTGAGCGGCGAGGTCGGCGTAGTAGGTGACCCAGTCCGACTCCTTGTACGGGACCTGAGTCTCTCCCTCGTCGGTGACTAGTCTGAAGCTCCCGCCGGAGGGCCCGATGATCTCCCGGCAGTACCCGTCGATGGCGCCGGCCCCGGAATCCTCGATGGCGCCCTCGGTGCCGAGGATCCGCCAGAGCGGCCTGCCGATCCGCGCGAGACTCGACTGCATGACATCGGCGACCGTGCCGTCCTCGAAGAGGATGATCGCGCGCGTCTGCTCCTCGTTGGACACGTCGGGCCAGAGCAGCTTGTGGAAGAACCCGGTGACCTGCGCCATGCGGCTGGGCACCAGGGAGAGCACCCAGTCGATGGCGTGCGCGCCCCAGTCGTACAGCGCCCCGCCGCAGACGTCCTTCTCGGAGCGCCAGACATCGCCGGGCTTCCCGAAACCGCAGGCTGATAGCTCGATGTGGAATAGGCGCCCCAGCCGCCCCTGCTCGATGACCTCGCGGATTGCGCGCACGTTCCCGTCGCGACGCCGGTTGTGAAACACGGCCAGCGTCCGGTCGGCCTCGCGGGCGGCGTCGACCATCGCGGTCGCCTCGGCGGTGTTCAGGCACATCGGCTTCTCAACGCAGACGTGCTTCCCCGCGGAGAGGCACTCGGTCACGATGGCGGCGTGGGTGTTGTGCTGCGTGAC
>VGFB01001144.1 GCA_016869015.1 Armatimonadota bacterium | reverse complement strand
TACAGGTACTGCCGACACGCCTCCTCCTCACCGAAGCGTGTCTCCAACTCCAAGACCGTGCGCGGGTAGTCTTCCATACCCGCCCAGCCTAACCGAAGACCTAACCTGAGTCAAGCGGATAGCCCAGTTAAACTTCAATCTTCTCTTCCGCGCGACCCGGTCCGCGCAGAGGAGAAGATTAAAGTTTAAAGACGCGACCCCGGGTGTTCTATCGACTCAATCGGCAGCTCAGCCACGCGTAGACCGTATCTGCTATCTGCCGGTAGCCCTCGGCCGAAGGGTGCACGCCGTTGGAGAGGCGCGTCACCTGCTGCTCGCTGCGGGCATTGGCGGGCTCGGTGGCCGTGGGGTAGTTGCGCACGGTGTCCAGGTTCAGGTGCGCGGGCAGCAGCCACAGGTTCTCGCCCTCGCGCCCGGCGAACTTCGCCATCATCCGCTCGACGAGTCGGTGCTGGTTCCGGCGGGCCTGCCAGCGGGTCTGGCCGCAGGCGTAGTTCGAGCCGAAGGCATCCTGCGTCGCCGCCGGAGGCGTGAGCAGCAGCAGGCCGATCTGCGTGTCCTCCCGCACGCGGCGGAACTCGGCCAGCAGCGTGTCCGCGTAGCCGAACACGGTGTCGATGGTCGCCTCGAGGTTATCGTCCTTCGCCCCGAAGATGTCGTTCCAGCCGAGGAAGACCGTGATGATGTCGGGCCCCACCCCGCCGTTCTGCGCGTCACAGTAGGCCCGGAAGTCCAGCACTGGCTTGCCCGCTTCCAGGCGCAGGAAGGGGCTCCTCGCGCGCGGGTCGTTGCCCTCGGTCCAGCGGGTGCAGAACGTCTCCCACCTCCACCCGCCATAGCCCTCGTGCACCACCTCCGCCGGCAGCGATTCGATCGGGTGATGGGTGCCGACCAGCCTCAGGCGCTCGGGCCCGAAGAGCGTGAACAACTCGGCCGGGTAGACCGAGGCGTGGGTCAGGCTATCCCCGACACACAGCAAGGTGAAGGGCCTGTCGGAGCCGCCGGCGGGGGCCACGTGGACGGTCGTCGTGCCCTCGGCGAGAACCACGCCCGCGGCGTCCATCACCTTGAGGGACAGGGCGTGATCGCCGAGGTCCTGGTCGGTTGGGGTGAAGCGCCAGCGCTCCTGGTCCTGGCGGCCCTTCGCGCAGTCGACGTCGAAGAGGTAGTCCTGCGAGTCGACCGCGAGGATGGCATTGTCGAAGTAGAGGTTGACCTCGCGCCCGGGGGTTGCGTACACGTCGGGCGGAAGCACCAGGCGAAGGTCCTGCGCGGACGCCGTTGCGAGGCCGAGAACGGCCAGGGCAAGTGTCGGAAGCTGCTGCACGGGAACGCCTCCCTCTCGCGGAGCGTGGAGTCCGCGATGCTTCGCCTTCGGGGCGTGGGAGGCCTGCGGAGAGTCAGGCGGACCGGGGCTCGGGGAGCAGCGACAACGCGCGGCGGCCGGAGGGCAGCAGCCGTTCGGTCGCCGCCGCACAGCGGCTCCGGTGGGGCTCGTGGGGGGTACGCGGCGGGGCTGCCCCGGCGGGGAGCTCGAGCCACGAGCGGACGACGTTCCGGTCGATGGGATCACCCGGCGTCTCCTCATACCAGGCACCGGCCTCGTCGTAACGGCCAAGCCGACACAGGCTGCCGACCAGGTAGGCGCGGGCGAAGACGTTCCCGGGGGAGATCACCAGGGCCCGACCGAGCCAGTTGGCGGCCTGCCCGTAGTCCTCGTTCCGCATGTGGCACTCGCCGATCTCGCGGCACAGGTCGCTCACATCATCGGCGGGCCCGTAGCGGGCATCGGGTTCCCTGGGCAGCTTGTGATAGCCCTGCTCGACCAGCAGATCCACCTGCAGCGCCAGCTCACGCGCCCGGGCGAGGCGCTCGGACCGGGCCGGGTCCGGAGTGCTGATGTCCCACTCCGCCGGCGACGAGTCGCCCGCACGCGCCGCGGGCTCGGACGCCGGCGCGCCGAGGTCGCTCCCGCACGAGAGGCAGACGGGATCGGTGGGGTAGTTGTAGTCCCCGCAGGTCGGGCAACTGGTCTTCCCGGGCATGCCGCCCCCGCTGACGCGAAGAACGCGCGCCAGATGAATCATACCCGAGATCGCGGCGTAAGGGGGACGGCCAATACCGGAAACAGGCGCCAGGATCTCCCCCGCGCGCGGTCCTGAGCCGGCGGCTGCCGGCACCCTACAGCACCGTCCACGGATGGCCGGCATCGATGAAGCGGACGGGCAGA
>VGFB01001143.1 GCA_016869015.1 Armatimonadota bacterium | reverse complement strand
GACGCGCGGCAGCACGAAGCCCTCCTCAGTCAGCGCGACGGGCTCGCCCTCGGGTTCCAACGTGGCCCGGGTGATCTGCTGCCGGAGGTCGGAGCGCAAGGTGATTGGGACCTCGCGCAGCACGTCCTCCTCGCCGCGCGCCTGGATGGACTCGCCCGGGCCGTAGGCGTGGTTCAGGACGTGGAGGATGAGCCGGTCGGATTGGCGGGTCAGCGCGAGTTCGAGCCGGGCGTAGGGCCCCGCTGAGACGAGCTGCTCCCCGAGCAGGTACCTCACGCAGTTCTGCGCCAGGACCTCGGGCCACGGGCAGCGGTCGGCGTGCGGGTTGGCTCCGGTCAGCGGCAGCGCGGTGGTCATCACCCGCCCCCGGCCGAGGTCGTTCAGGATGATCCCCGGCGGGCGCTCGGCCTCATCCTCGCGGGCCCAGTAGTTGGGTACCGTCTGGATGTCGCTGGTGCGCAGCTTGTCGCGGAACTGTGGGACGAGCAGCCCCACCGCGCGCCCTGTCGTGAGCTCGGTCACGAGGGCCGACCCATGGTGGATGAGCACCGGTTCGCCCTCCGGCAAGTCGGCGGACAGGGCAGCCTCGTCGGGCGAGAGGTAGAAGGCATAGGCGGCTTCGTCGCGAACGCGCCGGGCGCCGATGAGGCCCTCGAGGTGGCGCGCTCCCTGACCTGGCTGATCGGCCGGGTACTCCAGCAGCAGCCTCCCCCCACGCTCCACGTAAGCCCGCAGGGCCTCGGCTTCGTCTGCCGACAGGCGGCGCGAGTGAGGGACGGCCACCATGCCGCAGGCCTCCAGCGCGACCGGGTCCACGTCCATCAGCACGTTGAACTGGCAGTGTCCCTTCCGGAGCAGCGTCGCCCAGGCCTCGCAGCCCGCCGGGCCGCCCTCATTGGCGAGGAGCGCGAGCTCGTGGACCGGCTCACAGGGGCGGAGGAGGGACTCGCGCTCGCGGACCCAGGCGCTCCAGTCGGCAAGGCGGTTCACGCATGTGCCCGAGAGGCGGCCGTCGGGGGCGTGGGTGATGCCGATGGTGTACGTGCCTCCGGCGAGCAGCGTGGCGAGGCTCTCCAGCTTCACCAGCGTCTCGGGCTTGAGCTGGTTGTGCGACCAGCAGATCTCGGCGCAGCTGAGCAGCTCGAAGGGGCGCCCATCGTTGCGATGGCTCTTGGAGGTGACGCTCAGGGCGACGGGGTTGTGGGCCTCGCCCGAGAGGAAGTCGGCCAGTTCATCGCACACTTGGTAGAACGGCTTCCGCCGCCGACCGGCGCCGTTGAAGGTGAGCGCGATCGGGCGCGGCTGCCGCAGCAGCATCCGCTTGAGCTGCACCAGGAACTCGCGATAGGTGCGCGCCCGAAACCCG
The DNA here is from genome assembly GCA_016869015.1 of Armatimonadota bacterium. Lineage (GTDB taxonomy): Bacteria > Armatimonadota > Zipacnadia > Zipacnadales > VGFC01 > VGFC01. The sequence goes on along the minus strand of VGFB01001143.1, from coordinate 867 downwards.
TCGTGGCGGGAAGTGCCGGCGGCATCGAGGAGGTGCTCCCCGGCGTACCACTCGGAGTACCGCCGATGGCAGCCGTCGCAGAAGCAGGTGTCGCGGGTCAGGTCGGCCGGGTGCTCGGGGAGGTAGAGGATGTCGATCCAGACGCCGTCCACCCCGTAGCGGGTCACGACCTCCTCGAGCTGGGCGACGGCGAAGTCGCGGTACGGGGAGTTGAGGCACAGCCAGTGGTAGTGTGAGAAGCCGCGGTAGTCGGGCTGGTGGATGCGGCCCTCCATGTCCCGCACGCGCCACTCCGGGTGCTCGCTGCCGACCAGGCTGTCGAGGGTCAGGGAGTAGTAGGCCAGCACGCGGATTCCGCGCCTGCGGCAGGCCTCCACCTGCTCGCCGAAGTAGTCTCGGTCGGGCCGCTGTCGGGAGTGGGCCGAGGGGTACAGTAGGTAGCCGTCGTGGTGTCCGGTCAGGAGCGTCACCGAGCGGAAGCCGATCCGCTCCCAGCACTCCGCCCAGTGCTCCGGATCGAAGCGCGAGCGATCGGTTGTCCAGGCCGGAGAGATGAAGTGGGGGATGCCGCGGATCAGTTCCTCCCGCAGCCAGGGGAAGAGCCGGTTTACCTCCTCGGCAGACCGGGCCAAAGGGTTCTCGTCCATCGGGCGCCTCCGGTGAGGGGCTCCGGTCGCAAACGGCTTCGGGACCGGGGACCGGCACCATTCCCCGTTGGGCGCGCTCCTCCTCGGGGTCGGTGCGGGAGGACGGATGGCGGCGAGTCGTCCCCCCATTCCCCGAGGCCCTGGGAACGTGGTATGCTGCGCCTGGAAACCCATGCCGGGGGGGCACGGATGCCACGTTCGGAGGGAGGGCTCTGAGATG
>VGFB01001142.1 GCA_016869015.1 Armatimonadota bacterium | reverse complement strand
TGGGGCGGAGCCCCTCCGGGACCCGCGCCCGGGCCGGCGCCCATCGGGCCAGGCAGCCCCTGCGGACGCAGCTGCACTTGCGCCTCGATCTCCAGCGTGTCGGCGTTGAGCTTGAACAGCGTGCCCATGAAGAGCACGTACACGCTCTCCCCGCTCACGGCAATTGCGCCCCCGCCAGCCATCCGCATCATCCCCATGAAGTCCCCGCGCCCGCCGCCGGGGCCGCCGGGACCACCGCCCGGAGCGCCCCCCGCCGGGGGCTGTGCGGACACGCCCAGCGCCGTCATCACCACAGCCAGCCCTACGATCCCGATCACCAGCAGCAACAGGGTCTTGCGACGCATCTTGAGCTCCTCCTGGGTCTCAGGTCTGTTCCCTCTTGGACGACAACACGCCCCCGACTCCTCACTCAACCGTCAGCGCAGCCGCACATCGTCGATGTCGCTCAGCTCCGCCCAGTCACAGATGGTCGCCATCGCATGGCTCACCGTGGCGATGCGTGCCTCCTCGATGGCCGCGATGGCGTTCAGGCCCGCGCAGACCACCATTCCACAGCGCCCCAGGCCCACCTGCGCCTCGCACAGCGGCTGCGACGCCCCGCCTACGGCCAGCACCCCGTGGAGCCCCGCTCGAGCCGCGCGATCCACCAGCTCGAGCACGTGGTCCCGGGCCACCGAGGGGAACTCCCGAAATCCGGCCCCCACGATGCCCACGCCGCGCGAGACCGCCTGACCCACCGAGGTCTCCCCGCTCTTGATGAAGATCTGCAGCGGATCGAGCGACGTGGCCCCGTACTGAACCAGGTCGGTGAAGCGCGTCGGCTCGTAGCTCTCCACCGCCAACAGCCCCCCGAACACCGAGTGTACCGGTATCCCCTGGCTGTACAGGATCCCGTTGATCGTGACGCTGCACACCGTCCCGATGCCTAGCATCCGCTCTGGAACCACGTGGTCTCCCAGGCGCCCTCCGGGAGGCACCACCGCCACCTTGCGGGAGGTGCAGAACCGCGACGCGAGCGAGGCGCGCATCGCGCCCAAGGCCCGCCGCGCGCTATCGACCGGGACGTGAGAGATGTTCATCACGAGGCTGCCGCTCCCCGTCTCCAGGTCGAAGTCCATGAGGTACGCCAGCGCTTCCAGCCGCGCGAAGACCAGCCCCACCTTGTCCGCGACCTGCGCTTGCGCCACCTCGCGGCGCCCCTGCTCCGTGATCTTCCGCCCCGCCCGGCCCATCGGCGCCGTGTAGCCCCCGGTGTCCAGGTGCTCCAGATGATACCTCACGGCCCGCTCCGTGAGATCGACGCCGTAGGATTCGAGGGCCTCGGCAATCGCCCCGGCCCCCATGGCGTCGCCCGTGCTGTCGAGAACCCGAAGTATCGCCAACGATTTCCGGCTGATTTCCGGCAACGCGATCACCACCGATGACGGTTTCATCGCCCCGTATTTCCGCTCAACCGCAGTATAGCCCCCCAATCAGCAGTTGGCAAGGGAGCACACGCCTCGCCAAGGGACGGAGCTTTCCGGAATTCGTGAGTTCCCCCCGGAAACCTGCGCAGCTATCATCCGTCCTGACGGACGACCCCGGAGAAGGGAGAGGCGCCATGAGAGCCCTCGTCAACATCGTCAGCGGACTTGCCGCGCTGCTCGTCGCCGCGTGCGCCGCAGCCACGCCCTCCACGATCATCTACATTCCCTCCACCGACACTTGCCCCCAGGGCACGGTGCACCTGGACTACGACACCCTGTTCACCGTCGGTCAGGGCGCCGACAACTCCAATGCCACTTCCATCGGCGCAGTCTACGGTCTCACCGACCGCCTGGAGATCGGCTTCGACTACCTCACCAACACCACCAACCCGATCCTCGGCAACGCCAAGTACAAGGTCTGGAACGACGAGCAGTTCACGGTCTCGGTGGGGGCGTGGTTACTGGGCGATGAGGGCACGACCGGCGCGAATCAGGTGTACGGGCTTGCGAGCTACAACTCCGACGCCGGGCGGTTCGCCCTCGGCTTCGCCCACGGCAGTCGGGAGACCCTCGGAACCGACGAGAACCAGCTCTGGCTGAGCTACGACAAGGCGCTGGATGCGAAGTGGTGGGTCGGCGCCGACTACGTCAGTGGTGATAGCCCGATGGGCAGCCTCAACCTCGGCGTCGGCTACGCCGTCGCCGACAACGTGAGCATGATCCTGGGGTATGACTTCTACAACGCGTCGGGCCTGAACGACACCGTCACGCTGCAGGT
>VGFB01001141.1 GCA_016869015.1 Armatimonadota bacterium | reverse complement strand
GCGCCGATGGCCCTCGTCCGCACCGAGCCCACTACCGCCCGGCCGATCTCGCCTAGCGAGGTCAACGTGTTCGGGATCGCCGAGCCGGGCTGCACGGTGACGGTCAACGGGCAGGCCGCGCGTCTCGACGGCAATCGGTTCCTGGCCCGCACACCCGTCGGCGCCGACCGCCCGACGGTCACGGTCGTCATCGGCAAGGGGCGAGCCAGGAAGACAGTTGTGCGCGAATTCACGGTTCAGTGAGCCGGAACCTCGGAGGACTCGGCGGTGAAGGTCCTGGGACTCATGGGCAGCCCGCGACTGCGCGGGAACAGCGATCTGCTCCTGGACGCGGCGTTGGCGGGCGCCGAGGCCCAGGGCGCGGAGTGCCGGAAGGTGCTGCTGAGCAAGCTGGACCTCGCCCCGTGCCGCCACTGTGACGGCTGCACCCGCACGCAAGGCACGTGTGTCGTGCAGGACGAGATGCAGCCCCTCTATGAGCCGTTGCGCACCGCCGACCGCATCCTCATCGCCTCGCCCGTCTTCTTCATGAGCCTTACCGCCCAGACGAAGATGATGATCGACCGCTGCCAACCGTTCTGGGTGATGAAGTACCTGGCCAAGACGCCCGTGGCGCAGTCCGAACACCCCCGCAAAGGGCTGTACTTGGGTGTGGGAGGCTGTGACTTCAGCACGCTGTTTGACAGCGCGCGGCTGATCCTGCGCTCGTTCTTCACCATCGCCGAGGTTCCGGACTGGGAGATGCTGACCTTCGACAGGGTCGAGCAGCGCGGCGAGATCGCCGATCACCCCACGGCGCTCCGAGACGCCGAGGCCGCGGGACGCCGGCTTGTCAGGCCGGCGGAGTGAGGTGTAGCCATGCGCAGGCTCATCCCCCTCGCGCTGCTGATTCCCGGCGCTCTATGGGCCGACCTCATCGAGAACGGGAGCTTCGAGGTCGGAGGCCCCCGGAGCGCCGCGGGCTTCAGCACGCATCACTTCGAGGGCACGTACGAGTATCGGGTCGCAACCGATGACCCGCACAGCGGCCGCCGGTGTCTCGCGATTTCGGCGCCCAAGGCGGGTTGGGCCCGCTGGTACACGACCGATCTGTTCCTGCTGAAGGGCGCAACGTATCGACTACGGTGCTGGGTGCGCAGCGAGGGCGACGAGCCCGCGGGCGATGTGTGGCTGACGGGCTGCGGCGCGCAGTTGGGCCTGTCGTTCGGCCTCGAGCCCTCGTGGAAGGAGCTCTCCGGCGAGTTCACCCCCAACGAGACGGGACACGGCGGCCTGTACCTGCAGTGCCTCGGCGCAGGCGCCGTGTACTTCGACGACGTGGCGCTGGAGATGATCGCGCCGCCGCCGAGCGGGACGGGCGAGCCGATACCCACCGACGGCGAGCCGCTGGCGGCCATCGTCATCCCCGCGCAACCGGCCGCTCACCACCTCTATCTCGCCACCGAGGCGCAGCGCCTGCTCTACGAGATGACCGGCAAACGGGCGCTCATCCGCCCCGATGGCGGGCAGCCGGCGGGGCGCGCGCTCTACCTCGGCTTGACCCCGCCGGGGAAGGACTTCGTGCGCGATCTCCGGCGGCTGGCCGACGAAGGCGTGCTCGTCGACATCGCGGCCGATGCAGTGACGTGCCAGGCCCGGTCCGCCAGAGGCCTCACCTATGCCGTCCACGAGCTGTTCCGGACACTCGGATGTCGCTGGTACATGCCCGGGCCGCGCGGCACAGTGATTCCGCAGGTTCCGGCGCTCACCCTCCCGCGGATGCGCCTCGTGCACAACCCTTCCTTCGCACTCCGAGGGGGCACGATCTTCCAGGTCGAGGCGCGCGCCCCCGACTTCCGGCTGGAGCACGTCGACAGCGAGACGTACATCGTGTGGGCCGTCGCGAACCACATGAACCGCCTCAAGGCCTCCTACCCCGACAGCTGGACCTACGGGTCGATGCGGGGCGGTAGTTGGGAGGAATACGCCGGGCACACCTACTCGTTCCTGGTGCCCGCGGAGCAGTACTGGGAGACGCATCCCGAGTACTTCCCCCTCGTGAGGGGCGCCCGCACGCACCTCCACTCGAGCGGCCGGCCGGCCGAGCTGTGCGTCTCAAATCCCGACGTGAGACGGATCATGGCCGAAGGGGCTCTGGACTACTTCGCCGGCCATCCGGACGGGATGCGCTTCTGCGTGAACGCGGACGACGAACCCAGCTACTGGTGCGAGTGCGAGGCCTGCCGGGCGCTCGACACGGTGGAGAA
>VGFB01001140.1 GCA_016869015.1 Armatimonadota bacterium | reverse complement strand
TGGTCGTGCTGCCTGACAACGATCAGCCCGGGAAGCAACACGCCGAGCAGGTCGCCCGGTCGCTATATGGCGTCGCCGCGACGGTAAGGATCCTGCTGCTGCCCGGCCTGCCGCCGAAGGGCGACGTGAGCGACTGGCTGGCAGCGGGCCACACGGCGGAGGAGCTGCGGACTCTCGCCGATCACGCGCGGCCCTGGCACCCGGCCTCACGCGAGGGGATGCCAGAGGAAGGCTACATCGGCACCGCGGCCGACTTTGCGGAGCTGTACGCGCACCACACCGAGGCGCCGCGCTCGTTTCTCTACATCACGTTTCTGACGTACCTGGGCAGTCTGTTCGCGCACCGCGTCACCCTCCATTCGGAGCTGCGGCCGTCGCCGCGCCTCTACGCGGTCTGCCTGGGACCGTCCGCGGACGGCCGCAAGTCGTCGGCCCTCGACCACACCGACCGGTTCTACCGGGACACCATCGCGAACTTCGGCGATCACGTGCACTACGGCCTCGGATCGGCCGAGGGGCTGGCGCGCCGGCTGGGGCGTGACGAGGACACGAAGCAAGTCCGGCCGCTGATCGTGCACCTCGACGAGCTGCGCGTCCTGGTGGACAAGGCGCGGCCGGAGGGCTCGATCATCCTGCCGATGCTCGCGACCCTCTTCGAGCGGCACATGTTCGACAACACGACGAAGACGCACACGATCACCGTGCGCGACGGCTACGTGTCGCTGGTCGCCGCCTGCACCGCTGAGACCTACGCGGCGATTTGGACGCCGGCTTTCCTGGATATCGGTTTCACGAATCGCCTCTGGTTGGTCGCCGGCGGATCGGAGCGGCGCATCGCCCTGCCGCAGCCTGTGCCCGACTATCACCGGCAAGCGATCAAGAGTGACCTGGGCGACCTGCTTGCGCGCGTGGATCGCGCGGCGGGATCGGGGCACCTGACACTTCGCCTCGACGAGGAGGCCGCGCAGGTGTGGGACGCCTGGTATCAGGCGATGCCGCGCACGATTCACAGTCGGCGCCTCGACACCTACGGCTGGCGCCTGATGCTCCTCCTGTCTCTCAGCCGGGGCGACTTGGAGGCCGTGAGTGCCGACACCGTGCATCGCGTCTGTGCCCTGCTTGATCACCAGCTCGCGCTGCGCCAGGAGTTCGATCCTGTCGATGCCGAGAACACCATCGCCCGCGTCGAGGAGATGATCCGGCGCACGCTGCGGGCGAAGGGCCCGCTGGGCAAGCGCGATATCCGGCGCTTCACGAACGCCGACCGGTACGGCACCTGGTTGTTCACCACGGCCCTCGACAACGTGGCCCGGGCCGGCGATGCCCGGTTCGACCGGGCGACCCGGCGCTATGCCCTGACACCGCAGGTGTCCACCGATGCCTGATCGGTGGCGCGAGCGGACCTGCCCGGCCTGTGGGGTCGAGTCCATCCTCCGCGTTCCTCAGGGCAACGCCGCCGTCCGCTGTCCGGCCTGTGGGGAGACTATCGCTGGGGCGACCGGCCCGCGTCGTCATCCCCGTCGTCATACCTCTGAGAGGGCGCAAACCCAATCAGGACGCGGGTTTCAGCCGTTCCCTATAGAGAGGGACAGACTAATTACCGAAACTCTCTCTCCCTCTCCTGTAGTAATGGCTGAAACGCAGTCAGGACGCGGGTTTCAGCCCGCAGGGGGTATGACGACAAGGTTGACGACGCGCCGGGTGGCGGTGCGGAAACACGAACGATTCGCGGGGGTGGAACCGTGAGCGTTCGCCGGGCGCGGAATCTCGGGGGGCCCCCCCACATTCTGCCGCACACGGGTCAACGTAGCCGCGTTTCCTGGCCCCCTCCCAGAGGTTCACCAGGCGTCATGGCACTGAAACGACACAACGGAGGAGGAGGAGGTCGAACATGAGCGAGGTCCGGGCGGCGCGTACGCGCACGACACCGTCGCGTGCCAGGTCGCCGTTGCAGTTGTGGATCCCCGCCGCGCCCGCGAGGCCGGAGGGCGTGGGCCGATTCGCCCGCGACCAGAACGAGGCCAACAAGCGCGATCGCGCCCGCCGGGAGCGCGAGCATCAGGATCGCTTGAGGGAGCTCCGCAAGACTGAGGCGGCTGCGCGGAACCGCAAGTCTGGCCTCAACGTGAAGGCCATCTACGCCGAGCGCAACAAGACCGCGCGCCAGGCTGATGCCGAGCGCCGCGATGGGAGTGGTCGGGGTAACGTGGTCACACCGAAGCAGACCGTCGGCGACATCGCGCGCGA
>VGFB01001139.1 GCA_016869015.1 Armatimonadota bacterium | reverse complement strand
ATCGTCCAGAGCCCCTGGGCCGGCCCGAAGTGCTTGTCCACGTATTCCCAGCGCGAGTAGAGGACCCGGCCGTCGGGCAGGAGGCTTGGGTGGCTGTCGAAGAGGGTGTTGAAACCAAGCTGCCGGAGACCCGACCCGTCGGCGTTCACCCTGAAGAGGTTGGCCTGGATGTGCACGTTGCACGCGCAGACCTTCGCGTCGCGGGTCGAGCCGAACACGATCTGCTCGTTCGGCAGGTACAACGGGTCGATGTCAGAGCAGGCCGTCCCCTGCGTCACCTGCCGCAGGCCCGTCCCGTCGGCGCTGACCTCCCAGATGCGGTAGTCGTCCGCCTTCGTCGGTCGATGGGAGAAGACGATCCGCTGCCCGCCGAAGTGCACATCCGGATCGCGGAGGCCGCCCTCGGGCGCGTCGAGGATCGTGCGCGCCTCGCCCGTCCGCAGGTCCACAACCCTCAGCGCCGTACCCGGACGGAAGCCGTTGCCGTGCAGCGTCCCGTTCTGGAACAGCGTCTCCGTGTTGTGATGGTCGCGCTGGTACTGTTCGCGGGCGACGTAGAGGATCGGCTGCCCGCGGACCAGCGGGTTCGCCGTCAGGGCCTCCCGCGCGAGGACCTCGAGATCGGCCGCAATCTCGCGGAGTTCCCGCCCCTGCCCGCGCCCGGGGGGGGCCGCGAGACGGCGGGCGATCGCATCCAGGAGCGCCAGATAGCGCGGCCCGTCAGGATACCTCTCGCCGAAGGTCTCCCTCAGCTCCACAATCGCGGGACGGAGCGTGCGCAGCCGCGCCTCGCACGCCTGTCGCGACGCCGAGTTGAGGGGCGAGTCGGCCGGCTCCGCCGCGTCCGGCGTCGAGGCGGCGAGCTCGTCGGCAGTCGGCGGGCGGAAGTCATCGCAGGTCACGTGCCCCCAGCCGCCCGTCTCGCGGTCCACGAGCTGGAGGTACACCTCCTCCCCGACGAACTCACCCGCGTCCCAGATGTGCCGCCGCATCGTCTCGTCGTTGTCGCCCCGGGCGGCGCGCACCTCGTCATCCGTGTCGGCCAGGCAGAGCGCCACGTAGACACCCGTCCCGGTTCCGCCGCCGACAAGGAAGGACAGGTACCGGCTCTCCAGCCGGAACCTCGGTGACTGCACGACGCCGGTCATGCGGTCGTTGCCCCGGTAGTCGCGCGTCTCGATGGAGGCGAGGTAGTAGGTGCCCTGCTTGTTGTAGGGCGTGCCGGGAGTGTTCCGGAACTCCTTCATGTCGGAGACCAGGAGATCGAACCCGCCCTCCACCACGGTCCACCCCTGCAGGTCGCCCGTCTCGAAGTCGAAGGTCGGCTGGTCGGCGGCCGCCGCCGTCGAAAGAAGCGCTACAAGCAGCGTCAGGTGCGCCATCAGAGGTGCCGTTCTTCGTGTCGCTCCGTGCCCTCTTCACGGTCGCTGGGGCTCGGGTGCCCGGCAGGTCCGCATGCCGTCCGGCCCGAACCTGCACCGACCGCACTCTATCACACCCGTGAGGCGACGCACAATGCGCAAAGTGCTGTTGATCATCGGGGACGCCGCCGAGGTTACCGACACGCTGTATCCCTACTTCCGCGTACAGGAGGATGGGTACGAGTGCGTCGTTGCGGCGCCCGAGAAGCGCCTCTACCATCTCGTCCAGCACGACCGTCCGCCGGACTGGGACATCACCCAGGAGACCGGCGGCTACCGCTTCCCCAGCGAGATCGCCTTCCGCGACGTGAAGCCCGAGGAGTACGCGGGCCTGATCATCTCCGGCGGGCGCGCGCCGGAGTACCTCCGCTACGACCAGGACCTCATGCGCATCACCCGCCACTTCGCCGAGTCCGGCAAGCCGATCGCCTCGGTCTGTCACGGCATTGAGATCATCGCGGCCGCCGACGTCATCCGCGGGAAGCGCGTCACGACGGTCGCGAAGTGCCGGTATGACGCCGAGGGAGCGGGAGCACTCTACGAGGACACGCCCTGTGTCGTCGACGGAAACCTCGTCACAGCTCGAACCTTCTGGGATAGCGCGCCCTGGATGAGAGAGTTCATGGACCTTCTAGTGGTCTGTCAGCCGTGATCTGTGCAGTGTGGGCCAGGCGGAAATTGGTGCCTGTCCCTAATTTCACTAGTGCCTTGTCAGCCGTGATTCCTTGGGTCGTTCTCGCGTCCAGGAGGACAGGCATTCCTGCCTGTCCTCGCCCGGAACCCGAGGTCTGTGCGGACAGGCAGGAATGCCTGTCCTCCCGGGAACCC
>VGFB01001138.1 GCA_016869015.1 Armatimonadota bacterium | reverse complement strand
TCCGGGGCGGGGCATGCCGGCGTCTTCGTTCCGGCAGAGCCGCGAACCTGCGCGAGCGCGCCGCCGATACGGTCCGAACCTGGGGCGCGGAACGAGGCCATGTCCCGGGTACCGGTTGACCGCGGAACCCGCGGGTGCTCCCGGCCTGCCTGCTGCCGCCGACCCGGAAGCAGCCGTCCCGCGATTTGCCGCCCCCTTTCCGGTCTCCGACGGGCAAGCGGCCTACCGGAGGCCGGAATCTGCGCTTCGCGCCCCGGCAGATGGGCCTTCGCGTGGACCGAACCGGAAACCAACCGGAAGGCGAATCGGCGTGCGGGGAGCGCAGCCTCTGGAGGGTCCGGGCGGATCGGTGTATGCTCACCCGGTTGTCGGATGCATCGCAGGTTCCGTCGCCGGGCTCCCGCAAGGGTGCGGGCATGCAGCCACTCCCGAGCCGTCGTCCGCCGGCTCGGGAGCCGTGGGGCGGCCGAGCTTGCTCCTGGGGCGTTCCCGCGCCCGCACATTTCCCAATGGAGGAACGACTATGCCCGATTACTCGATCAATGCCACAGGCGCAACCCTCACGAAGCTGCGCACCCCGGAGTCCTTCACTACCATCAGCGGGATGTGCACGACGTGCTTGGACGGGTGTCCCGGCCCCTGCGAGATCGGACGCTCGGCGTTGCGGGCCGCCGAGATGATCTATCCGCAGCCCTTCGGTCAGGTCACGGCCGCCTCGCAGAAGCGGTACCCCGTCGACCTGTCGGACTTCAACATCATGGGCAGCGCCGTGGGAGCCCACGGCGTCGAGGCCGATCCCGACAAGGCCCTCTTCACGATGGTCGACCTCACGCAGTCGATCGGGCGGGACAAGGGGATCAAAGTCCGCCTGCCGTTCATCGTGCCCGGCCTGGGCTCCACCGATGTGGCGAAGAACAACTGGGACGGTCTGGCCATCGGCTGCGCGTTGGCGGGCGTGCCGCTGACCATCGGCGAGAACGTCTGCGGCATGGACGTGCAGTCGACCATCGCGAACGGGAGGGTCGAGGAGTCGCCGGACCTGCGGCGGCGGGTGGAACTGTACAAGAAGTGGCAGCGCGACGGGTACGGCTGCATCGTGGTGCAGTCCAACGTCGAGGACACGCGCCTGGGCGTGTTCGAGTATGCGATCAAGAAGCTGAACGTGAAGGTCGTCGAGCTGAAGTGGGGCCAGGGCGCCAAGAACATCGGCGGCGAGGTCAAGATCGACGACCTCGAGAAGGCCCAACTCCTCTACGAGCGCGGCTACATCGTGCTCCCCAACCCCACCGATCCCGCCGTCATCGAGGCCTTCAAGGCCGGGACCTTCCGCGAGTTCGAGCGGCACTCGCGCCTGGGCATGGTCGACCAGGATGAGTTCATCCAGGCCGTCGCCCGGCTCCGCGATCTGGGCGCGACCCACGTCTTCCTGAAGACCGGCGCCTACCGCCCGGCCGACCTCGCGCGCGCGGTCAAGTTCGCCTCCCTCGCCAAGATCGACTTGCTGACCATCGACGGCGCCGGCGGCGGCACCGGCATGAGCCCGTGGCGCATGATGAACGAGTGGGGCATCCCCACCGTCGAGCTCATCTCCCTCGCCCGCCAGTACTGCGACCGCCTCGCGAAGCGTGGCGAGTACGTGCCCGACATGGCCGTCGCGGGCGGCTTCGTGCTCGAGGACCAGGTCCTCAAGGGTCTCGCCCTCGGCGCGCCGTTCGCCAAGCTCGTGGGCATGGCCCGCAGCCCCATCACCGCCGCCATGGTCGGCAAGACCATCGGCCGCATGATCGATGAGGGCAACCTGCCCGGGACCATCAGCAAGTTCGGGAACACCCGCGACGAGATCTTCGTCACCGCGCCCGAGCTCAAGCAGATCCTCAACGGCAAGTACGGCGAAGTCCCGTGCTCGGCCATGGGCCTGTACACCTACTACGCGCGCCTCGCCCAGGGCCTCAAGCAGTTCATGTGCGGCGGCCGCAAGTTCGCGCTGGAGCACGTGACCCGCGACGACATCTGCGCCCTCACCCGCGCCGCCGCCGACGTCAGCGGCATCCGCTACGTCATGGATATCGACAAGGAAGAGGTCGACACGATCCTGTAGGGGCCGGAGAGGCGGAGGACGGCCGGAGAGGCGGAGTTGCGGAGTTGCGGAGTTGCGGAGAGGCGGAGACGGCGGAGGACGGCCGGAGGACAGCCCAACAACCGGGTTGAGCGAGGCAGGAGCCGCGATGGTGCGGCTCCTGCTCTTCCTTACAGG
>VGFB01001137.1 GCA_016869015.1 Armatimonadota bacterium | reverse complement strand
TACTCGACCATCCCGCCGCCTGGGTCTGGCCGTCAGGCCTCCCCGAAGGGGATGCGCTGGCCCTGCACGTCGTGCCCGTCGATGGGCCGCTGGAGGCGATCATGGGGAAGGGCCGCACGCCGGTCTGGGTCGAGGACAAGCTCGACTACCTCTTCCTCCGCCGAGAGGTCTCCGACGGAGCGCCGACGCGCTTCGTGACGGTCCTCGACAGCTACCAGACCACGCCCACCGTCGAGGGCGTCCGCCTGTTGTCCGCCGACCCCCTCGCCCTGGAGATCACCCGAAGCGACGGCGTCGATGAGGTCGTAGTCCACTTGCCACCGGGCCCCAGCCGCACGACCGCACACCGCCCCCTCGGCGTGAGCGTCACGAGTCGGGCGAACGGCGCGACGACCCGCGAGGTGCGCATCGGCTCGGCCCTCGGGCCTTCCGGTTACGTGTTGGGGCGGATCGTCGGCCTGGACTACGGGCGGCAGGAGATCGCCATCGAGGGCGAGGGACTAACGGAGGGGGACTTCGCCGTGGGTCGAGGGCTTCGCATCTACAACGACCTGCGCAGCGCGATGTATCGGATCAAGAGCGCCGACCGCGAGGGCGAGGGCCTGCGCCTCACCCTCGACCAGACCGCTCTCCTCGCCCGGCTGCCCGTAGTCTCCGCGGAGGGCCCGCGTCTCACGCTCCCCTTCCGCACGGCCTTCACGACGAACCACGTCAACGCCGCGGGAGAACTCGCCGACGGCGCGCATGACGCGTACTACGGGGCATGGCTGGGCGAGCCGCCCGGCGCGCGCCAGGTTCTTGGGATCGCCAACACCGAACCGCCTGTGCTGCACCTGGCCGCCGGTTCAGGCGAAGACTGCATCGGCCAGGTCGCCTCGCTGTGGCAGTACGGCGTGGGCGACCGGGTGGAGGTCGCCCGCATCGTAGCTCAGTAGACCTCGTTCGCCGTCAGCTGGTCCGGATCGATCTGGTGGCTGAAGGTCTTGTAGACCCATGCCTGGTAGGCCAGCACGATCGGCACGAAGATCGCGACTACCGTCAGCATGATGGTGAGCGTCATGGGCGAGCTGGACGCGTTGAAGGCGGTCAAGCTCGTGGCCGGATCGAGCCGAGACGGGAACATGTTGGGGTACAGGCCGATCACCCCGAAGAACGTCGCGCCGGCAATGGTCACGGCCGACGCCGCCCAGGCGCGCCAGTAGGCCGCCTTCGACAGCAGCGGGCGAACCCCCAGCAGAGCCGCCACGGTCAGGAGAAGCACCAGGAACAGCCCGGGATTGGCCAGGTAGTTGCGGTACAGCGGCGTGTCGAACCAGGTCATCGCCAGGAAGAGCACCGCCGTGAGCAGCGCGGGGACCCAGAGCTTCGCCGCGGTTGAGGCCGCGGTCGCCCGGAGGTCGCCGGTGGTCTTCACCGCCAGCCAGATCGCCCCGTGCACCAGGAACAGCAGCACAAACAGCGCGCCCCCGAGCAGTCCGTAGGGGTTCAGGAGTGAGACGAGCGTGCCCTGATAACCCTCCGCCGTCAGCGGCAGCCCGCGGAAGATGTTCGCGAAGGCGACTCCGAGCAGCAGCGCCGGAAGCGCGCTCCCCACGAAGTGGCACGCATCCCAGAGTCTGCGCCAGCGCGGGTCGTCGATGTGGCCGCGGAACTCCCACGACACTCCGCGGATGATCAGCGCGAAGAGGATCAGCATCAGCGGGGCATAGAGCGAGCTGAACATCACCGCGTAGACTTTGGGAAAGGCCGCGAACGTCACGCCCCCGGCGGTCAGCAACCAGACCTCATTGCCGTCCCAGAAAGGGCCGGTGGCGTTGTACATCGCCCGACGTCGCGCGTCGTCCTTGCCCAGGAACGGCAGCAGCATGCCGACCCCCAGGTCGAAACCGTCCAGCACGAAGTACACCGCCCACAGCAGCCCCCACAGCAGGAACCAGATCGTCTGCAGGACCATGGTCAGTTCCCTCCCTGCTCCGCCGGGTCGTCGCCCTCCGGTCCCGCCTTCGCAGCCTTCGCCATCAAGCCGAAGCCCAGGACGCCCAGCAGCCCGTACACCAGCACGAACGCCACGAGGCTGACCGCGACCTGCCCGGGGTCGATCGGGGACGCCGCCTCGCTCGTGCGCATCACGTTGTAGACGATCCACGGCTGCCGCCCGACCTCGGTGACCGTCCACCCCAGCGTGCACGCCACGTACGGCAACGGCAGCGCGAGCAGCATCGCTTTCAGGAACCAAGGCGTCTCCTCGAGCCGCTT
>VGFB01001136.1 GCA_016869015.1 Armatimonadota bacterium | reverse complement strand
TAATAGCACAATCCCCCGCCGATGGCACAGCCCTCCTCCGGGTCCGCCGTCGCCGCGCCGTTCCTCCCTCGCCCTTCAGGAGAGGGGCCGGGGGTGAGGCTTCCGTCGCCGTCCGTGCCTGCGGGTCGCCTAACCCGCGGCGTCGCTGAGCTCGAGGGCTGCCCACTCCTGGACGCGGTCCTGTGGGTCCGCGAGGAGCAGGGACGCCAGGCGTCCTCTCAGCCCTCCTCCTTCACGACCACCCCCATCCCCTCGATCTTCCCGACTCCCGGGTCCTCCGTCTCTGCCTCCCCCGCGTTGACAACGATGGTATAGGTCCTGCCGGCGTGCTCCCACTTGCCCGCGTAGAGGCCGTCTTCGCCCTCGCGCAAGAGCGTGAACGTACCGTCGAGGAGGGCGGGTGCGAGGCGCTTGACCTCGGGGACGAGGGCCTTGGCCGCCTCCCATTGCTCGGGGTGCTCGGTGACGACCCAGCCCTGGTCGCCGTAGGTGTAGTAGATGATGCCCTTCACGCCCGCGAGGAGCGCGAGGTAGGTCATCGCCCGCAGTTCCTTGGCGGTCGGCGGGCGCGTCCAGCCGCCGTAGCCGCCGAAGCACTGCAGCACGCCCCAGAGCATGGTGTCCACGCGCTCGGCCTCGAGGCGCGCCTGCGTCAGCCGGTCATAGACGACCGTCACCGGGGCGTTGGGGATCGGGTAGGGGTCGGGCGCGAGAACCTCGGTGCCGCCGGCGTAGTTCGCGTACTCGGCCGGGTTGGCGATGACCGCATAGACGAGGTGGTTCGGATCGAGCTGTTTGAACCGGTCGTACCGGTCCGCGAACTCCTCGGCGCTGAGGCCGTTGAGCTCCGGCTCATCGCCCGGGTTCCAGGCAAGCACGGCGGGGTGGTCCTTGTACCGCTCGACGGTCTCGTACATCGGCGCGGTGAACTCGGTGACGAGGTAGACGCCCAGTTTGGCGCACTCATCGAGGAAGGGGCCGTACTCCTCGACCGTCATGGCCCGCGTGTGGGCGCAGTTGAACCCCGCCGCCGCGAGGTCCCGCGCGCACTGCAGCCGATGCGCCGCGTCGAAGGACTGGGACACATGGTAGAAGCCGAAGGGGAAGAACGGCTCGCCCTCCAGCAGCGTCACCCCATCCCCGCGCACCCCGAACCGCGGGGTGTCGTGGCAGAAGAACTCCGCCGAGGCCTCCCCGGCCTCCGCGTCGCCGGCGAACAGCTTCGCGGTCAGTTCGTGTCTCCCCAGGGCGAGGGTGTCGACGGGCAGCCGCAAGGGAACCGAGGCCTCGGCGCCCTCCGTCTTCAGGCGGAACTCGCCGTCGACGTACCAGGCGACCTCCGACTGTCCCGCCTTGGCGGTCGTCGGCGGCGCGAGCGACGCCACACCTTCCAGCGTCGGCCGGCTCGGGTACAGGTGCTTGCGCTTCAGGGCGACGGTCACGGCGGCGGGTATGTTCAGGGCCTTCGGCCAATCGAGGAGCGTGCCAACGCGGTTCTCCACCACCAGCCGCACCGTCACCTGCCCTCGCTCCGCAATCGCGTAGGGCACCCGCACGTCGCCGGTCGCTCCGGCCGCCAGCTCCACGGCCACACCCTCCGCCCGCCCCCCGGCGCTCTCGGGCTCAATGGCCACCCGTGCCCGCGCCGACAGGGGGCCTTCCGTACCGTTGCGCAGCGCCAGCTGGACCTCGGCCGGCCCCGGCGCTGCCGGGCCCCAGCGTAGCCGCGTGACGCGCAGGCCGTTCCGGCCGTTCGAGGCGTTCAGCCACACGTTCTCCAGCAGCGCGACGCCCGCCGCCTCGTCACCGGGCGTGCGGAAGCTGAAGTGGCTGGTGACCACCAGGAGCCCCTTGCCCACCGGCCGCGCGAGGAACAGGCTCTTCCCGTCCTTGCACGTGATCAGCGACTCCCACCCCTCCGGCCACGACTCCACGTGCGCCCAGATGCTCCAGCGCCGCCCGAGGATCGCCCCGAGGTCGTTCGGGCAGGTCATCAGCGGGTGGTCGGCGGACGTGGTCTCGCGCGACTCGGGCGTCTGTTCCCGATGGGAGGCGCAAGTCGTCGTACCTAGCGCGAACTGGGGGCCGAAGGTGTTGACCCAGTCGTTCAGCGCGGTGCCGTAGCTCGCATCGGTCACCAGCAGACACCCGCCCGCCTGCAGGAAACTCAGCCACTGCTCCCGATAGGGCGTCATGTCCTGCGGGTTCTCATAGTTGGCGACGCTCCCGACGAGAACGAGGCCAAACCCACCGAGA
>VGFB01001135.1 GCA_016869015.1 Armatimonadota bacterium | reverse complement strand
GATGTCTCTGCAGCACGGGCAGGTCGACCCCATGCAGCTCGATCGGCGGGAGCTCCTCGTCGCCGTCGCGGTGCTCGGGGGCGGCGGGCTGGCGGTCGGGGCCGTCTCACTGCTGTCGAGCTTCGCGGCGGCGGCGGCTGTCGGCCGGATGGTGGCGGAGCGCGCTCTCGGCCGCGAGTACCGCGCGAGCCAGGCCTGGGACTTCACCCTGGGGAAGCTCTGGCGGCTGGCCGGCGGCGGCATCGTGGCCGGCCTCGCGCTGACCGCCGGGTACATGGTGGGAGCCATCCCGGCCGCGATCGTGAGCCTCATCCTGATGGCCGCGACGGGCGGCATGCAGCCCGGCGCGGAGCCCTCGCCGGTGGTGCAGATCGTCCCGTCCATCGTCATCCTGCCGGTGCTGCTGGCGGTCGCCGCGTACCTGTCCTCCATGCCCAGCGTCGTGGCGGTGGAGGACGTGGGCGGGATCAGCGCCGTGTTCCGCAGCTTCCGGCTGGTCGCGGGGCGCTTCCGGCAGGCGGCGACCACGGTCGGCCTGGGAGCGGTCATCCTGATGGGCCCCGGGACCGTGCTGCAGATGGTCGGACAGTTCGTCCTGTTCGAGAGACTCACCGAGGCCCTGGGCGGCGGCTTGGGCATGTTGGCGGCCTTCGGCCCGGGCACCGCCGTCGGGCTGGTCGTCTCGCCCATCATCTTCGTGCTGCAGGCGCTCATCTACTTCGATCTCCGCTCGCGGCAAACGGAAGAGGACTTCACTCCCTACGAACTCACGCTGGAGGTCGGCGGCGAGCTGCCGGAGGGGGTCAGCGAACCCTTCGCCTCGGCGGCGGCGACCGATTCCTCAGCTCCGGCGGACATCTCCTGAGGGTGCATGTGGGGCGCCGGGCCGTCGGTGACGATCCGGCCGTCCCGCATCCGCACAATCCGCTTCGCGCAGTCTCCGATCTCCTGATCGTGGGTTACCAGCACCACGGTCACGCCCTCGTCGTTGAGGTCGCGGAAGAGCTGCATGATCTCCCGGCTCGTCCG
The DNA here is from genome assembly GCA_016869015.1 of Armatimonadota bacterium. GTDB lineage: Bacteria > Armatimonadota > Zipacnadia > Zipacnadales > VGFC01 > VGFC01. The sequence continues at coordinate 1,233 of VGFB01001135.1, read as the reverse complement.
CGAGTCGAGGTTGCCGGTGGGCTCATCGGCGAGGATGATCGCGGGCTCCGTGACCAGCGCCCGCGCCACCGCCACGCGCTGCTGCTGCCCACCGGAGAGCTCGGAGGGTCGGTGATCCATCCGGTCCGCCATGCCCACCCTGGCGAGCGCCTCCTCGGCCAGCCGGCGCCTGTCCCGCCCGTGCTGGTACATCAGCGGCAGCATCACGTTCTGCAGCGCGGGCGTACGCGGCAGCAGGTTGAAGGTCTGAAACACGAAGCCGATCCGCTCGCCGCGAATGCGTGCCAGCGCGTTGTTGTCCAGCTCGGCGACGGCCTCGCCCTCCAGCGTATAGGCCCCCCGCGTGGGCCGGTCCAGGCACCCCATGATGTTCATCAGCGTCGACTTGCCCGAGCCGGAGGGCCCCATGATTGCCAGCATCTCCCCGGCCGCCACCTGCAGGTCGACGCCCGCCAAGGCGTGCACGCGTGTCTTGCCCATCCGGTAGATCTTGTGCACGTCCTGCATCTCGATCAGCATGGCGGTCTCGGGTCTCGGGTCTCGGGTTGCGGGTTGGGAGTTCACGGCTCACGGCCGGCGGCGGTGGCTCGCCGCAGATCGGCGAGCGCGATGTTGTAGTCGTAGTAGGCGCGGATGAGGCTCACGTCTGCCTCGGCGGCCTTTACCTGCGCATCGGTCACCTCGAGGAGAATGCCCACATCCGCCGCGTAGCGCGTCTCCGCGGCACCCAGCGCAGCGCGGGCCTCGGTCTGGCCGGCCTCGGCGGAGGCGATGGCCTCTGCGCTCTGTCGCACCCGCCACCATGCGGACTCGACCTCAAGGGCCACTTGCTGCGTCAGGGCGTCCAGCTGCGCCTCGGCGGCTCGGAGATCGGCCTGAGCCCGGGCCACGACCGCCTTCGAGGCTCCGCCATCGAAGATCGTGTGGGTGACGCTGCCGAAGACCGACCAGGAGGGCCCGGTCTGTCCGTCGTGGCGACCGTACTCGCCGCCGCCGAAGAGGTTCAGCTGCGGCCGCTCGGCGATGCGCGCGAGCTTGACGCCCAGTCTCGCCGCCCGCACGAGCGCCGCCTGACGGTTGACGTCCGGGCGGCCTTGCGCCCCGGTCAGCACGTCGGCGAGATCGGGCAGCGCCGAGGGCGGGCTCCATGCGTCCGCGATGGTCAACTCAGCCGTTGGACTGCCGAGGGCCACCCGCAAGGAGGCCCGGGCGACGGCGCTCTGGCTGCGCGCG
>VGFB01001134.1 GCA_016869015.1 Armatimonadota bacterium | reverse complement strand
CGGATCTGCAGCCACGTGCGGTCGTCGAGGCACGCCAGGTCCGGCGGTTCCAGCGCCGGAGCGAGGTGTTCTAGCGCCCACCGTGCGGCCTCGAGCCGGTCGGCGAAGCAACCGGTGAGGTCGTACCGCACCGTCAGCCCCGTCGCCTGCTCTGCCTGGCCCCGGACCTCAGATGCCACGGGAAGCAGCCCCAGGAGGGCGGCCGCCATGCACGCCACGTTCTCGCTCTGCGAGCTGTCGACCGGGTAGACGATCAGGCCCCCAAGCTCCGGCCCGTATTGGCGCAGCGCCCCCTCGAAGTCGGCCGCCTCCGCCACGATGCCGTACCGTTGTCCGAGCCGCTCGACCCAGAACCGGTCCGCCTCCCGATTGAACGGGTTCATGCCGATGACGAACAGGCGCGGTCCCCGGCGGTTCACGAGTCCCTGAAGCGCCAGCAGCGTGAGGTTCCGGTCGAGGTCGAGCCCTTGCGCATCGACCACCGTCATCGTGGCGGGCCGCTGCGTCGCGAAGGCCGGCCGAGGCGGGGGAGAGGCGGGCAGTGCGTCCTCAATGGCCCGCAAGGCGACGGCGTCCGGGAAGGCGATGGCGCAGACGGCGAGGCAAGCGGCGATCATGCCGACCTCCCTGGGGCAGATGCATGCCCCCCCTTGGCCCCCCGGGCCCCATCCTCCTTCCTCGAGGTCCCCCGGAGCAGGCGCTCAGCGGCGGCGTGACGAACGAGCCGCCGGCGTCCATCGGAGGTGAGACCCTTGTCGGAGCTGTCGCGGCGGGAATGGCTGGCGCTGGCCGGTGGCGGCGTAGCCGCAGCGCTGGGACCCGGGGCCGTCGCGCAAGCCCCGGCCGCGGAAGAGGGCGACATGATCCTGATCCCCGCCGGTCCGTGCCTCATCGGCACCACCGACGATAGGGCCGCGTACCTTGCGCAGGCGCACGGCTACCACGTCTCCTGGCTGTCGGGCGAGTACCCGCAGCGCCGCGTCGAGGTGCCGGCGTTCCTGATCGACAGGTATCCGGTAACCAACCGCCGATTCCTCGAGTTCGCCCGCGCCACGGGCCACGCGCCTCGGGTCTACTGGCGCGGCGGGGAGCCTCCCGAGGGGCTGCTCAACCACCCGGTTACCTGCGTGAACCGGGCGGATGCCCTGGCCTACTGCGCCTGGGCCGGTCTGCGGCTGCCAAGCGAGGTCGAGTGGGAGAAGGCAGCGCGGGGAGAGGACGGCCGGGCCTTCCCCTGGGGACAGGAGTTCGACCCGGAGGCGTGCCGTTGGAACCCGGAGAAGCTCGCCAGCCGCCCGGGCACAGCCCCGGTGGATGCTCACCCCCGTGGCGCGAGCCCCTACGGGGTCCTGGACCTGATCGGCAATGTTGCGGAGTGGTGCGCCGATCCGCCGCCCCCTCACGGCGCCCTGCGCGGCGGATGCTGGCTCACCTCGGAGGTCCTCAACCTCCGCGCGGCGGCTCGCCACATGAACGGTTTTGACAACAACGCGGCGAACTTCTATGGGTTCCGCTGCGCGAGGGACGTGGTCTGATGCCCAACATCCGTCTTGAACCGGCGCCCGGTCAGATGGCGGTCCATGTCCTCGAGGTGCCGGCCTTCCCGGGCGAGAGCTTCCACCTCGGCGTGCCCGAGGCCATCGGCGATGTGGGCCGTGCAGTGTGGTTCGGGGCTGTGGAACCGCGGTGGGAGGCCCTCGAGGAAGGCGCCTGGCGACAGACCGCGCGTCGCGAGGGCGAGCTCTCGTACACAATTACCCTGACGCCCCTGGAGGACGTCGTCGACATTCGCCTCTCGCTCACCAATGAGAGCAATCGCGAGTGGGCCGAAAGCCTGGCGTTCAACTGCTTCGGCTGCGGAGGCGCGGGCAGTGTGAGCGACCACGAGTGCGTGCGCCATTGGTGTGGCGTTGGCGGAGAACTCAGGCGACTGATCGAGGTGCCGCGTCGGTTCAGCCCGCGCGCCACGGTCCAGCTCTACAGCGTGGAGGGCGCGCCTCCCGGAGGTGACCTCCCCTTCGTCGCCCACTTCGCGGCGACGCCGGAGGCGGTCCTTGAGGGGTGGCTGGCCATTCAATCGCGGGATGGGACGCGACTCGTCGCGACGGCCTCGCGGCCCACGCTCTTCCTCTTCCAGAACATGGAGTACTCCTGCATCCATGCCGCCCCGTCGTTGGGCCCACTGCAGCCGGGCGAGACCGGGGAAGCCACCAACCTCATCTACTTCGTCGAGGACTCCCTCGAGGCCTGGCGCACTCGAATGCGGGAGGA
>VGFB01001133.1 GCA_016869015.1 Armatimonadota bacterium | reverse complement strand
AGACCTGGCGGGGATCGAGTCTTTCGAGGGCCTTTGGCGGCGCCTCGAGGCCTCGATGGACCTCGTCGCCGAGGCCGCGCACCTGTCGGCCGTCGGGCGTGACCAGGCGGCCGCCGAAGCCCCGGGCGGGAACCTCGCCGCGTCGCTCGTGGTACAGGACTGCATCGAGCGCTGCCTGGGGTACACGCAGGGAGGAGCGCGGTACAACTTCTGCAACTGGGACATCATCGGGACGGCGAACCTCGTCGATTCCCTCGTCGCAGTCCGCCGGCTGGTGTTCGAGGAGCAGTCCCTGACGCTCGCCGAGCTCACGCAGATCCTGGCCGAGGACTGGGCCGGCCACGAGCTCCTGCGACAGCGCATCCGGAGCGAGTTCCCGCACTTCGGCAACCAGGAGCCCGAGACCGACGCGCTGGCGAGCCACTGCATCGAGCGGTTCGATGCGATCCTCAAGCGCCGGACGCCCTACCGCGGCGGCGTCTACATCCTCGGGACGACCGCCGGCGGGGAGAACATGCACATCGAGTTTGGTCGCATCACCGGCGCCACGCCCGACGGCCGCTGCGCCGGAGAGCCGGTCGCCGACAGCCTCGGCGCCGCCCAGGGCCGCGATCGGGCGGGGGTGACGCGTCTGCTCAACTCGGTCGCTTCACTCCCGCACTGCCTCCTGCCCACCGCGACCACGCTCAACGTGAAGCTCGACCCGAAGCTCCTCGACACTGAGGCGGGGGTCGATGCCGTGGCGGCCCTCATCCGCAGCCATTTCTCCGCCGGCGGCCAGCAGCTTCAGTTCACCTTCGTGAACCGCGAGATGCTCCTGGACGCCAAGGCTCGCCCCGACCTCTACCGCAACCTCATGGTCCGCGTCGCCGGCTACAGTGCGCCCTTCACGTCCCTCTGGGAGGACATGCAGGACGAGATCATCGCCCGCACCGAGCACACGGCCAGTTAGTGCTCTGTCACTCGTGATTGTCTGGATTGGTGGACGGCCCGGTCCGCACGCCCATCCGTCACCGTCGTAGGACGGAGCGCTGCTCCGTCACCGTCGTTGTCGAAGCAGGCGCTTCGACCTACGGCGACAGATCATGGCTGACGGACCACTAGGGGGACTTGCGTGGCTTCTTCGGGACCGCGCGCTTCTCAGGAACTCCCGGCTTGAGGGCAGGCTTGGCAGCCGGCTTGCGGGTCGTCTTGGCTTCCAACTGCTGGATGGCCTCGGCCGCAGCCTCCTTCACGCGGTCGTCCGGATCGCGCAGGATTTGGCGCAGGCCGTCCAGCGCTCGAGGGTCGGCGAGGCCAGTGAGGGCTCCCACCGCGGCGCGCCGAACGCGGGCGTCGGAGTGCTCGAGGGCGCGCGTGAGGGCCGGCACGGCCTTCTTGTCGCGGATCTCCCCCAGCGCATTGCAGGCGTGGAAGACGACGCTCCACTCCGTGTCCTTCAGCGCCTGCGTGAGCGCCCGCACGGCAGCGCCGGTGCCCACGCGCCCCAGACCCCTGGCCGCCGTCAGGCGCACCACCCAGTCCGGGTCCCGCAGGCGCGCGGCCAGATCCTGCTCGACGGTCTTGGTCCCCAACAGCGAGAGGCCCTCGACCGCCGCGTACCGTACGTCCTCCTGTGGGTGCTTCAGGAGCCTCGACAACGGCAACCGGGCACGCTTCCCGCCGATCTTGCCCAGAGCGATGGCCGCGTAACGGATCACCCGCTCATTCGGGTCGTCAAGCGCCGCCAGCAGGGCGGAGGTTGCCTCGGCATCGCCGATGTTGCCCAGGATCTCGGCCGCCACCGGCCGCACCACGGCGTCGCCGGTCTTCAACTGCTCGAGAACCGCCGGCAGCGCGCGCGCGCCGACCAGCTCCAGAGACCGGGCCGCCGCCATCCGCACGTCCGCGCTCGCCGAGGCCAGCGCCCGGGCCAGCGGCTGGACGACGACCGTGCCCTTGATCTTGCCCAAGGCCTCCGCCGCCGCGCGCGCCAGCTCCACGTTGTCCGACTCCAGCACGTTGAGCAGCGGCTGGATGGCTCGCGAGCTCTTGAGATCGCCCAGCGCCGTTACCGCCGCGCGCTGTACGTCCACGTTCTGATCCGTCAGTCGTTGCACCAGCTGCTGGGCGACCGACTCGTCCCCGATGTTGCCCAGCGCTTCCGCAGCCCACCGGCGGGCCGACTGATCCCGCCCGATGAGAGCGTCCAGCAGCGCCTCGACCGCCTTCTCGCCGATCTGCGCCAGCGCCGTGGCCGCCGCCTGCTGCGCGTTGACGCTCGAGTCGCTC
>VGFB01001132.1 GCA_016869015.1 Armatimonadota bacterium | reverse complement strand
CTCCCTGGCCGCGGACGACTCGAAGATCAACTCCGCCAGTCCCTGGCGGTCGAGAGATCCATCCCCCCGTCGGTAGCGCTCACCGAACTCCTCGATGATCTGCTCCAGCGCCGGCCGGCCGGGAGCGGTCAGCTCGCGAGCCAACTCATCGGCCGAGCACGTCTCCGCCCCCAGGTCCCGCAGCAGGCGCAGGACGGTGCTCTTCCCCGAGGCGATCGGGCCGACCACGGCGAGAGCGATAACCGGTTTGGGGCTTCGGGTTGCAGGTTTCGAGTTCTGAGCTCCGGGTTCTCGGATCTCCGGCCACAATCAGGGCTCTGCCGATTGGGCTTCGTCCGGCGCGGGCTCCTCGGCGGGAGCCTCTTCCGCCGGCATCGCCTCAGCGGCTGGCGCCTCGGCCGGCACGGCCTCCGCCGCGGGCTGGGCTCCGTCTTCCACGTGGGCCTGCAGGCGGGCCAGTTCGGCTCCGAACTGATCGCCAAGGGTGGCGCGCGCCGGCGCCTGCTCCGCCATGTACTGGCGGTACTCCTGGCGCTCCTTCTCCTGCTCCGCTTCCGCCAAGCTGAGGGTCATGCGGCGTTCCTGGGGCCGCAAGCTGATGATCTTCACATCGACGATCTGGTCAGCCGCCACCACGTCGCTCGGGTCGCCGATGCGCCGGTCGGACATCTCCGAGATCGGGATGAAGCCCTCGATCTCGGTGTCCTGGATCAGGGCGAAGGCGCCGTTCTTCGCGAGGCGCGTGATCTTGGCCTTCACCACGGAACCGGTCTTCAGCCGCTTGCCGGCTTCATTCCACGGGTCGGGCAGGCACTCGCGGCGCGAGAGGCTGATCCGCTCCTTGTCCCGCTCGATCCCGATCACGGCCACCTGGATGGTGTCCCCGACCTTGAGGACCTCCGAGGGGTGCTTCACCCGGGTCCAGCCCATCTCGGAGATGTGCAGCAGACCGTCGACGCCGCCGAGATCGACGAAGGCTCCGTAGTCCGTGATGTTGCGGACCTTGCCCTCGCAGACCATGCCCTCCTGGATTCGGGCGAGGGTCTCGTCGCGGCGGCCCTTGCGCTCCTCCTCCACGACCTGACGGTGCGACAGCACGACCTTCTTGTCCCGGCGATCCGCCTCGATCACGCGCAGCCGCAGGGAGCGCCCGACGAAGCGGTCGAGGTCGCGCACGTTGCGGGTGCTTACCTGGGAGGCGGGCACGAAGCCGCTCACGCCCAGGTCGACGCGCAGCCCGCCCTTCACGCGCTCGGTCACCATGGCCGTCAGGGTCTCGCCCGTTGCCAGCGATTCCGTGATGCGCGTCCAGACCTTCTCATAGTCCGCCTTCTTCTTGGAGAGCACAACCTGGCCCTCGTCCTCGGCAACGCGGATCACCGCCACCGCGATCTGCTCGCCCTCCCTCGGGACCTCCGCCGCGTTCGAGAACTCGACCAGGGGAATGACCCCCTCGTACTTCCCACCCACGTGGAGCACGACTTCGTTCTGGCGCACTTCCACGACCGTGCCTTGGACGATCTCGCCGGGACGGACCGCGCGGAGGGAATGCTGCAGAGCGCTCTCATCGAACTCCGCGGCACGCCCCGCCGCGTCCTGATCCTCGTCCGCCATGTCGCCGAACTGCGCGACGACGTCCTCGTCGTCTTCCGGAACGGAGCCGGTTCCCGCTCGTCCTTCAACGTCTGGGCCACGGTCCATCGTTGAGTCTCCCTTCGCATGACTCCGACAAGTCAGCGGGCCTCAGTGCCCTGGAATCAGATCTCCCGCCTGACGCCCCTTCCGGACCCCGCGCGGTGGGACCGATCCGGGACGGTCGCGCGTCAGGGGGCCGTCGTCGAGACCGGCTGCAAGTCCCGCCAGTTCTCGCCGACGGAGACATCCACAGCCAACGGCACGTCCAGACTGGACGCCCCCTCCATCACCTCCCTCACCACCTCCGCCACCTCGGCGGCCACCCCCTCCCCCACTTCGAGCAGCAGCTCGTCGTGCACCTGCAGCAACATGCGCGCCGACATGCGTCTTTCGGCCAGCAGCGCGTCGAGTCGGACCATCGCCACCTTGATGATGTCCGCCGCCGAGCCCTGCAGCGGCGAGTTGATCGCCGCGCGCTCGGCGTAGGCCCGATCCCGCGCCGCGGAACTGTGCAGCTCCGGGAAGGCGCGCCGCCGCCCCAGGAGGGTCGTCGTATACCCCTCCGCTCGGGCTTGTTCGAGAGTCGCGCTCAGATACCTCTCCACTCCGGGCAGTTTCGCGAAGTAGTTCCGGATGA